>CAZXDE010000186.1:0-1599 GCA_964639515.1 uncultured Thermodesulfovibrio sp. | reverse complement strand
ATATCCTCTGTGTGGACAATGATGAGGATGCACTCTCCTTTTCATACAGCCGTCTTTATCACACTGGTGCCCAGCCCCATATTGAATTCAGAAAGCACAATGCCCTGAGGATGTTCGACTACGAAGTAACCCTTAAAGACTTCGGGACCAGGGACATCATTTACAGTGCCGGCTTTTTTGACTATCTGCCCAGCGACTTCCTCGTAAAACTGTTTAACACCCTTTATAAACTTCTGAACCCCGGGGGCAAGTTGATTGCTCCATTCAAGGATGTACGCCGTTACAGACCGCAGGACTATCACTGGCTAACCGACTGGGACGGTTTCCTCCAGCGCAGGGAAGAAGATTTCAGGGAGATATTTGAGCAGGCCGGTATACCTGAAAGTGCAATCACGGAATCACGGGAAGAATCAGGTGTAATAATCTTTTATGTTATTGAAGCGCTCTGATTGGTAAAAACGAAGAACTCTATATGGAAAGCCTGATGACTGACAATACGGAAAGAGATATAGTTATCACAGGCATAGGAATTGTATCACCAATCGGCATAGGCAAAGACTCCTACTGGGATGGCTTGAGACAGGGCAAGTCGGGATTTAAGGAAATAAGCCTGTTTGATACCTCAGGATTCAATGTACATGTAGCTGGAGAGGTGATTGACTTTGAGCCGGAAACCTATATAGGCAAAAAGGATCTACGAATCCTTGACCGGAGCACCAAACTCATAACCTCGGCAGCCCGCCTTGCCATAGATGATGCCGGGCTGGATATCAATGAGGAAAACACGCATTATATCGGTGTCTCGGTAGGAACGACATTCGGAAGCCTTCACAGTATTGCACAATTCGACCTTGCAGGACTTAGCGAGGGGCCGCGTTTTGTCAACCCTTCACTCTTTCCAAACACCGTGATAAACTCCCCGGCAAGCCAGGTCTCTATCCGCTTCAGGATAAAGGGCTTTAATACGACCATCTCAACGGGCTTCTGTGCCTCTCTTGACGCCCTGATCTATGCTGCTGATTTTATCAGGTTAAAGAGGGCTAAAGCAGTCCTTGCCGGGGGTGTGGAAGAGCTGTGTGAAGAGACATATATGGGTTTTCACAAGCTCGGCTTTCTCTCCGGCTCAGACGGTACCGATCCCGTCTGTTGTCCCTTCGATGCAGGAAGATGCGGCACAATCCTTGCAGAAGGGGCTGCGGTTTTAGTCCTGGAGTCTAAAGAGCACGCCCTTAAAAGAGGGGCTGTCATTCTTGCAAAGGTATCAGGCTATGGAAACTCCTTCACCCCTGAAAACGACAAAAGGTTCAGCTCTCACATTGGGCTTGCAACCGCTATTAAACTTGCCATCCGGGAAGCCTCCCTGGATATTGCTGACATTGATTATATATCTGCAAGTGCTAACTCTACAAGAGAGCTTGACGAAATGGATACAACAGCAATTAAGGAGGTTTTTGGAGAAAGGGCCTATAGCATCCCGGTAAGCGCAATAAAGTCAATGGTAGGCGAGACATTTTCCGCATCAGGCGCCCTGTCGTTATCTGCAGCAGTAGGCGCCATTCATAAGGGATTCCTGCCTCCCACAATAAATTACTCAGAAAA
>CAZXDE010000185.1:0-1664 GCA_964639515.1 uncultured Thermodesulfovibrio sp. | reverse complement strand
ATTAAATATGCCTTGTGAGTGAGCCACTTTATATAATACCCCTTGGCGGAGTCGAAGAGGTCGGCGGGTTGAACATGACCGTCCTGCAATACGGCGATGACCTTATAGTCGTGGATGCAGGACTGATGTTTCCTGAAGATGAGATGCTCGGCATTGATTTCGTCATTCCCGACTTTACCTATCTCATAGAAAACCGGGAAAAAGTCAGGGCGGTGATCATAACTCACGGGCACGAAGACCACACCGGTGCACTGCCTTTCCTCATCAGGGAACTTGGCGGTTCAGTACCTGTATACGGCACCCCCCTTACACTTGGCCTTCTTAAAGAGAAGCTGTCCGAGCACAAGGTTTCTGCGTCCCTCCATACCGTAAAACCCAGGGATACCGTTAAACTCGGTGCGTTCACCGTAGAGTTTATACGTGTAACTCACAGCATTGTTGATGGAGTGGGACTCGGAATCCACACCCCTTATGGACTGATAGTGCATACAGGTGATTTCAAGATTGACCCGACACCCGTGGATGGAGAGCTGCTGGATTTCCACAAGTTCTCTGAATATGGCGACAGGGGGACATTACTCCTGATGTCCGACAGTACCAATGCCGAAAAAGGCGGATTCACATATTCGGAAAAAGAGGTCAGGAGGGCCTTTGAAGACATATTCTCCGCTGCCCCCGGACGGCTCATTATTGCAACATTTGCCTCCAATATACACAGGATACAGCAGGTAATCGATGTGGCCGTAAAACACGGAAGGAAGATAGCCATATGCGGCAAAAGCATGGTATCAAATGCACAGATAGCCCTTGACCTTGGATATCTCAGTCTCCCGGCAAAGACATGGCTCAGTCTGGATGAAATCAGGAAACTGCCTGACCGGGAGGTGGCCGTAATCACAACAGGCAGCCAGGGTGAACCCATGAGCGTTCTGTCAAGGATTGCAACAGGTGAGCATAAGACCATAAAGATCAAGCCGGACGATACGGTTGTGCTTTCCGCAAAGGTAATACCCGGGAATGAGCGTTCCATAGGGAAGATTATAAACCACCTCTTTCGCAGGGGAGCAGATGTAATTTATGAAAAGGTCTCCGAGGTTCACGTCTCGGGACATGCATCAAAGGAAGAGCTGAAACTGATGCTCAACCTTGTAAGGCCCAAATACTTTATGCCTGTACACGGCGAGTACAGACACCTCATCTATCACTCAAAATTAGCTGAGAAGCTGAACATACCTAAAGAGAATATATTTATAATGCAGGACGGAAATGTCCTTGAGATCAACGGTGAAGGGGCGAGAAAGAATGGAAAGGTTCATTCCGGCAGGATATTTATTGATGGTAAGGGCGATATTAAGGATATAGTGCTCAGGGACAGATGGAGGCTCGCCCATGACGGTATAGTCCTTGTAATCGTATCAATGGAAAAACCATCGGGTCGTATCACCTCAGGCCCGGACATAATATCAAGGGGATTCATCTTTGAGGAGGCATCAACCGACGTAATCTCCGAGGCGGGAAGAGTGGTTGCCGAGACCATAACAGGCCTTGATCCGGAAGTGCTCCAGGACCTCACACTCATGAAGGCCAGGATAAGAAATACCCTGAAAAAGCATATTTACAAGACCATGAACCGTAGACCCATGATAGTGCCTATTATATTTGAA
>CAZXDE010000184.1:0-1667 GCA_964639515.1 uncultured Thermodesulfovibrio sp. | reverse complement strand
TACACGTGCTGGATTTTCCAACTTGCTTATATTAGCTTTGCTTGGCGCACTCATTGTATATCCCTTCATTCAGGGCAAACAAGCCCTTCCCTGACATCTCGGACTTCGTGTAGCCCGTCAGTTCCTCAAATGCCCTGTTCACATAAATAATATGTCCCTCCTCATCAGTAAAGGTGACAATATCAAAGGCAGAGTCTATAATCTTTTTAAATCTTCGTAACTCCTCCGTTGCCGATACCCGCTGAATAGCAACGGCAGCATCAGAGGCAATTGCCATAAGAAACCTTTCGTCCTCTTCGGTAAAGGAACCCGTAGTCTTGTTTGCAAAATAAATAGAGCCAAGCGGTATCCCCTTGCTTGAAAATATTGGATAACCAAGGAAATTTCTTATTGAAGGATGGCCCTCGGGCAGACGCCCTGAAAAGGCCTCATGTTTCGTTACATCATCTATTCTGACCGGCGTAAGACTCAGTTGCATCATCCTTAAAATCCCCTTCCCCCTGGGATACATCCCAACCCTCTGCCGTATCTCCTCTGTATCAATACCATTGGATATGATCTTCGAAAACTCCCCTTTCTCATTAAACAGGGCAATCGCAGCATAGTCGGCATAAATCAATCCTCTTGCTGCATCAAGTATTGTCCTGAGTGTGTCATCAAGGGACATGGACTCATTAAGCGCAACGGCAGCCGTGTGCAGTATCTCTGTCTTTAAACGCTGTTCCTTCTCTGAGCTGAAGGCCCCGTTTATTGCATCCACAAGAAAGTCAAACTCCCTCACTCCCGTATGTGTAAGGGGTTGACCTTCCCTCAGTTTCCCGATAAGTCTGTCGAGAGGCACCTTCAGGTTCCTGTTCACTACAGCCATTATCCCGATAATAAACAAAACGGCGGCAAAACTTATACCTGATATCATTATGTTATTGGCAGCCTCAACAGAACCCGGCATCACGGGTGAACTAACCAGAACGATATCCCAACCCCACGGGGCATAAACGAATCGATAACCATAAGCTCTTGCACCGTTAACTCTGGTTTTCACAAGCTTGTTCCTATCCCTGATTCCCTTTGTTACCGATATGTCACCTTTGCTCAAAATTGGGATGCCATTCTGAAATATTGAATATGTGATACCTTCCTTATTTTGATCTTCTTTTATCAACTTTATGGCGTCATCCATATTATTCGATGATTTGATTATTGACTCTATTTGCAATTGATGGAGTTTAAAAAAGGTGTTGAAGTATTCCCTGGAGACCCGGTTAACCGTTGAAATTGAAACTGAAATAATGAAGACAATGATTAGTAAGAGGAAAAAAAGGATGGGTATGCGTATTTTAGAACTAATGCTTCTATTTTTCATGACCTGCACCCAACTGACTGAAAATTCATATAAATCAACCTCTATTGCAAAAATGCACCGGTTTGTATATCAAGTCTGAACCGGCGATCTGTATTTGGCCTCATTTTACCATAACCCCACCTCTTTGAAGATACAGGCACAGACAACCTAACCGGAATAGAGTGCAACCATCTCCTCTGTGTACACCCCGTCCTTTTCATATACAAAGAGAGGTTTTTCCACTTTTAATTCAACCCCGCCGCCCTTGACTGCCTCAATGAGGACCATTGTAGCCTCCGAGTTATCGTCGGGATGGACGAACCTG
>CAZXDE010000183.1:0-1682 GCA_964639515.1 uncultured Thermodesulfovibrio sp. | reverse complement strand
GCTATTGAGGACAAGCTTGAGGGCTGGAAGGTCACGGTCGGGCCAAGGGAGGCCAATGCCCTTCCTGCTTTTCTACGCTCGGCAGCAGCGTAAAGACACACGGATGACAACGGAAAAAAGTTGTTTTTCAGGTGAAGATACAAAAAAAAGCTTGTCAGCTTGCAGGCTTGTCAGCTAATGTATATGTATAACGAATTCAAGGAGGTATAGGGATGTCAAAGATAATAGCCTCGGCTGCGATAAGAGGGTCACATAAAGTCTTCAGGCAGGCAGAGGATTTACTACAGAAGGTTATTGGTGAAAAAGGTGAGGATTACCAGTTCGAGTTTCCCGATACTGCCTATGCCCTGCCGTTGATTTACGGTATTGCGGGTTTTGAGGTGAAGACGCTTAAGGACATGAAAGAGGCGTTGAGGATGACCCAGGATCTTCTTCATGACGAGCCTGATGAGAAGCTCTGGACGCCTTATCTGGGAGAGGCCCTTGATTCCGGAATGGCCACCCTTTTTGCCGAGGAGATTTGGCTTGCCTTGAGGTATATCGAGGGTCTGGAGCCGACAAAGGATCCGGAGACAGGTTATGTTTACAACGGGTTTATTACAGACACCGTACAGCGTAACCTTGGTATTCAGCTTGTTGACGGAAGGATGCCGGGGTTTGCGGCTATTATCGGAGCAGCCCCTGATGATGATATGGCGGTAAAGATTGTCAGGGAGCTGCAGGAGAAGAACATCCTGGTCTTCCTCTCCGGAAGTTCCAATGGTGACAGTGTTACCAAACAGCTTCTGAGAAAGAAGGTAGAGCTTGGCTGGGATGTATATATAGTGCCGCTTGGCACCGAGACCGAGCATACACTTTATGCCCTTGACTGGGCAATAAGGGCCTCCATGATCTTTGGTGGCATAAAACCCGGAGACTACAAGGGTAATTTGAAATATCAGAAAGACAGGGTCTTTGCCTTTGCCCTTCCCCTGGGCGGGCTTGATGATGTCAAGTGGGCAACAGGGGCCGGTGCAATAAATATGGGCTTTCCTGCCATTTGCGATACCGATGTTCCCGTGATCCACCCCACGGGTGTGTGTACGTATGAAGAGGTGGACAAGGAGCTTGATCATGACAAGATCGTTCAGAAGGCTATTGAGGTAAGGGGGCTTAAAATTCTTGTTGAAAAGCCTCCGATTCCGATTGCCTACGGCCCTGCGTTTGAGGGTGAGAGGATCCGTAAGGAGGAGACCTTTATTGAGTTTGGCGGTACGCGCTCACCTGCCTTTGAATGGGCAAGGCTGAGAGAGATTGAAGAGATAGAGGACGGCAAGATAAATATTATCGGCGAGAACTGGAAGGAGAGGTATGAACAGGGGGGTGTAATGCCGCTCGGAATTCTGGTTGAGGTGGCGGGAAGAAAGATGCAACCGGATTTTCTGGGCATTGTAGAACGGAGACTTCATCATAATATCAATGAAGGTCAGGGCATATGGCATATGGGCCAGAGGGATATTAACTGGATAAGGATCAGCCATGCTGCAAAGCAGGCCGGTTTCAGCCTTGAGGATATAGGAAAGATACACCATGCAATGACACACAAGAGGTTCAGCACCATAGTCGATAAGGTGGAGGTTACACTCTTTACCACTGAGGAGGATGTTGTTAAGTGGAAAGAGGAGGCAAGGAGTCATTGGAAG
>CAZXDE010000182.1:0-1691 GCA_964639515.1 uncultured Thermodesulfovibrio sp. | reverse complement strand
TTCCGGACAAGCCGGAATGACAGAAAACAGCAAGTGTTCGACTTTATACACAGACACTATTTAGACTCAAGACCCCGGGTAAGCTGCTGATTTAATTCCCTATACATCCACATATCTCCTCAGTTTAGCAACAACTGCCTCTGCCTCTTCTTCGGCCCTGGTGGTTAATATGATAAACCCTTCTCCATCAAATCTTAATTCCACGTTATAAAAGTCCTCCACCTGTCCAAACCCAGGGATAACGGTACCGTGCTGCAGGGCTATTCTCTTTACAAAGGCTACACCATCGGGATTCTCCGGTTCAAACCGTATGTGACTTATCCTGATATCATCAAGTGAGTCTAAAGGCCTTTTGATGCTTCTGCTTCCAAAGAGTTTGCTGAGGGTTATGCTCACACTTTTTGCATCCAGGTCAAAGACGGTCTCAAGCCTGGGTTCTTTAAACAGGTAAATCCTGGCAAGGGGGAAGACAACAATAAAAACCGCCACTGCTATCACATAATGAAGTATCTGCAATTCGTGTCTGAGGGCAAAAAAGGCAAGCACTGCCGCTGAAACTGTAACAGCAACAAAACTCGAGGAGAACTCCCGGTTGAATATCCCGCTGTGCAGGACACTGCCCCGTTCAGCTTTAAAGGAGGTAGTCCTCAGCGTAACCCTGTTGTCCTCAATCTCCACCCTGTATGTCCCGGATTCATTCATCTGTTGTTTTCAATCATCTCCCCGAATCTCTTAAAAAGGTGTATTGAATCATTCGGCCCCGGCCCCGCCTCCGGATGATGCTGAACGGAGAAGACCGGTAATTCCACATGCTGCATCCCCTCTTCAGTGCCATCGTAGAGGTTTTTATGGGTAAGTCTTACCTGCGTGCCAAGGCTGCCGATATCCACACAGTAATTATGATTCTGGGATGTAATCCCGACCTTTTCCGTTAGTATATCCATTACTGGATGATTACCGCCATGGTGGCCGAACTTGAGTTTATATGTCCTTCCGCCCAGTGCAAGCCCCAGGATCTGGTGACCGAGGCATATTCCAAAAACCGGTTTTCTGCCAAGAAGTTTCCTTGCGTTCTCAATACCATAAACCACTGCTTCAGGGTCCCCGGGTCCGTTACTCAGAACTATTCCATCAGGGTTCATTTCAAGCACCGCCTCTGCAGGCGTCTCAGCAGGCACAACAGTTATATCAAAACCTGCATCTGCAAGATTGCGTAGTATATTGAACTTAACGCCAAAATCGTAGACAACCACTTTTCCGGGTGCTGAATCCTTCACCGATTTTGAATTATTTTCCCATCTCCAGACCTTTTCGGTCCACTTATACTCTTTGTCTGTGGTTACAAACCTTACAAGGTCAACACCGCCGATACCGGGATGTGCCCTCACCTTCTCATACAGACTCTCAGGAATAAGGTCTTCAGTTGAAATAACTCCCATCCGTGCCCCGAAATTCCTTATATGCCTCGTAAGCGCCCTTGTATCAATCCCCTGGATTGCCACCACGCCGTGTTTTTCAAGATACCCTTTAAGGGAGCTGATAGAACGCCGGTTACCAGGGTAATCCAGACACTCTCTTGCAACAAAACCTTCGACCTTTGGCCCCCCTGCTGACTCATTGTCCTCTTCATTCACACCATAGTTGCCCATCTGCGTATATGTCATGGTGACAATCTGCCCCTTATATGACGG
>CAZXDE010000181.1:0-1708 GCA_964639515.1 uncultured Thermodesulfovibrio sp. | reverse complement strand
TTACAGACCTAGACGGCACCCTCCTCAGTTATGACAACTGTTCTTTTGAAGAGGCTCTCGATGCCCTTGGGGTTATAAAACAGGAAAGAATACCCCTGGTTCTCTGCTCAAGCAAGACCCGGAGTGAGATTGAGCTTTACAGGGAGCGCCTTGCAAATACGGACCCTTTTGTCTCTGAAAACGGTGGCGGAATTTATATCCCTGACGGTTATTTCACAAAGTCCCCGGATGTTGGCGTCAGGCAGGACAACGGATATCGTGTCATAACTATGGGAAAGAGATACAGTGAGCTCAGGGACGGACTCAGAAGACTCAGGGAACTGGGGTTCAGGGTGAAAGGGTTTGGGGATATGACTGTGGAGGAGGTTGCATCCATTACCGGACTGAGCCCGGAGGAGGCAAAATTATCAAAAGAAAGGGAGTTTGATGAACCGTTTATTATAGAGGACAATACGGACGAGGAGCGGCTCAGGGAGGCCATTCTATCGCTTGGACTGAACTGCACAGTGGGGAGACACTACCATCTTATGGGAGAAAGCGATAAGGGCAAGGCAGTGCGGATAGTGACGGAGTTATACAGGAAAGAGTTTGGAGATATAAGGACTATTGCAATAGGCGACAGTCCCAATGACATCCCTATGCTTGAGGCAGTGGATATACCCGTGGTAGTTCAGAAGCCGGGAGGTATTTATGACAACAGGATTGTCATCCCTAAGCTTGTCAGGGCTGAGGGTGTCGGACCGGAGGGGTGGCGTAAGGTGATTATGAAGCTGGTTGGAAATTTTCAGGACAAATGAGCTATCATAGACTTTCATTATTACTTTTATAATCATTACGTTACATTGCCACTCGATATTTAATCACTAAATTTAATCATTAAACAAAAGTCTGAAAGGGAGTTTTAATATGGAAGAAGCAAGTAAGCAGCCGGGGGAAAACCCTATTGAGCCCGTCAAGATGAATCCGGACAGCAAGTTCAGATTTTCCTGTCATAAAGGGCTTGAGTGTTTCAGGGAATGTTGCGGGAAGATAACCATATTTCTTACACCATACGATGTGTTGAGGATCAAAAACAAACTCGGTATTACTTCGGCTGAGTTCCTCACATTATATACCCGGATTGTTGACCTGAAGAGTACCAAACTGCCCTTTTTCCTGCTCAATGTGACGGAGGACGGCAAATGTCCGTTTGTTGGCGAAGATGGCTGTAATATTTATGCAGACAGGCCACTTGTATGCAGATACTATCCCATCGGTCTCGGAGTCCTGAAAAGCACTGAAGAAGAAAGTGGTGATTTTTATTTCCGGATCAAAGAACCATTCTGCAAGGGGTTTGAAGAGGATAAGGAATGGACGGTGCGTCAATGGAGAGAGTCCCAGGAGATAGATCGTTACGACTTTATCAACAAGGACTGGTTCGAAATTGTTCTTAATAAAAAACTCCTTGCCGGTGGTGTGGAACCTGATGAAAAGAGTCAGAGATTGTACATGCTGGGCAGCTTTGATATGGACAGCTTCAGAAACTTTGTCTTTGAAAGCAGGTTCCTTGACCTCTACGATGTGGATGAGGCAACGATACAGATGATAAGGGAAGACGAGGTGGAGCTGCTGAAATTTGCACATAAGTGGCTGAAGGGTGTCCTCTTTGGTGAGTATGTATACCCAAGGAGGGAAGAGGCATAGTCTACCTGCTGAGGATTTTCTTTAA
>CAZXDE010000180.1:0-1856 GCA_964639515.1 uncultured Thermodesulfovibrio sp. | reverse complement strand
AAAACAGTAATAACCCCCCGGATACCGGATTTGCCGGATACTGTAATGGCAAAGGCGTTTAAAGACGCGATTAATGAGTCTGAAGAAGACAATCTTGATTCTTTTTTCCAGGAGAGACCGGAGATAGAGCCGTCTGCCTCTAAAAACCCCTTTTTGAGGACACTGTATCTTTTAGAGCAGGGTTCAGTGCTTGCCAAGGAGGATGAACGATTCAGGATATTGAAGGACAGGGTGGAGATAAAGGTAATTCCTGCCATAAAGGTCGACCAGGTGCTTGTTTTCGGGAATATCCAGTTGACAACCCAGGCGATGAAGTTTTGCCTTGAAAAAGACATCCCGGTTATTCTCCTTTCAAGCAGGGGCAGATATTTCGGTGAGATCAGCTCCTTTAAAATAACGAATGTCGCCTTGCATAAAAGACAGTTTGAGATGGCCGATAACGAGGCCCTGTCACTTGAGACAGGAAAGGCAATTATAAAGGCAAAGATTAACAATTCAAAGGTTATAATCCAGAGGTACGGCAGAAAGAGAAAACACATGCGTTTTGAGCCCGATGTGCAGAAAATGAATCTTATGCTTAACAAGGTATCCAGCGTGGTCATGCGTGATGAACTTATGGGAGTTGAAGGCGCTGCATCTGCAAGGTACTTTTCAGCGCTGAGGATTTTGCTGGGAGATGGATGGGGTTTCACGAAGAGACGGAAACAGCCCCCGCCCGACCCCGTCAACAGTCTGCTGAGCTATGGGTATACACTGCTTTTCTATAACATCTTTGCCATGGTCAGGATGCACGGACTGCACCCATATATCGGTTTTCTGCACAAATTGAGAAATGGCCATCCCGCTCTTGTATCCGATATACTGGAAGAGTTCAGGGCCTCGGTTGTGGATGCTGTTGTGATTAGCCTGCTGCTGAGGGGCAGCATAAAAAAAGAAGATTTTATTTTGCCCGGGGACAGTGGTTCCCCTTGTCTTTTAAAGGGAGATGCAAGGAAGATTTTTATACGGGCATTTGAAAATAAGATGAACAGTTCTATTTCTCACGGACCCACAGGGCATCAAGTTGACTACAGACGCTGTATCGATCTCCAGGTGCAGGGACTTCGACAGGTAATTGAAGGGAGTCTGGAAAAATATGAACCGATGATGATTAAATAACAATGTTTTACATGGTATGCTATGACATAAGTGATGATGGCCGCAGAAGAGAGGTTCAGAAAACCCTGGAAGGATTTGGAAAGAGGGTACAGTTCAGTGTGTTTGATTGTGATATATCGGATGTGCAATACAGAACACTCAGGGATAAAATTCTCTCTAAAATTGACAGGGAGGCAGATAGCGTAAGATTTTATCCCCTCTGCAATGCATGTTCCGGAAAAATCGAATACAGGGGGACCGGCAGCATAAGTGATGATGACCGGTTTTTTATAATATAGCTGTGTTTATGGTTGTAACATACGATATTACAGATGACAAAAGGAGAGAGCAGGTCTCTTCTGAACTGGAAAATTACGGTATGAGGGTTCAGAAAAGTATATTTGAATGCTACCTCGACCCGGACCAGATTGATACACTCAAGGCATCCCTTGAAACCATGATTGATATAACCACCGACCATATCAGGTTTTATTATCTATGCAAAAAAGACCGTGATAAAACAGCAGTTGAAGGAGTGCAGCTTATATACAGGAATAACGATTACTTTATGATTTGACCAGAGAAGGGGATACGGCTATGAGGGACGAACTTCCGGGACGTGTTGTGTACTATGAAAAACTGTAACGGGAGATATGGTAATCTATGACCACAGTCCTTATTGATTCAAGTCTTATTCTTAACAGATTTGATGAGAAGTA
>CAZXDE010000179.1:0-1858 GCA_964639515.1 uncultured Thermodesulfovibrio sp. | reverse complement strand
CCTGGTCATGGGTTGGTGCATTTCTCGGTATTGCTGCTGTATCTTATGCTAATTACAACATTATTGAAGAAACAGACCTCGTAATGGTAATAGGCTCTTTCGGAGCATCTGCGGTTCTGCTATACGGTGCCATTAAAAGCCCGTTGGCTCAACCAAGAAACCTCATAGGTGGACATATAATCTCGGCAATTATAGGGGTTACATGTTACAAGATTTTCCCTTCTCAGATGTGGCTGGCATCCTCTCTGGCCGTTGCCACATCCATAGCTCTTATGCATGCCACAAAAACATTACATCCACCAGGTGGTGCGACCTCGCTAATCGCAGTAATAGGCAGTAGCAAGATCCACAGCCTGGGTTATTTATATGCTATTGTACCCGTCGGACTTGGAGCGGTTATCATGCTTGTAGTTGCTCTCCTGGTTAACAACATACACAAAAACCGCAGATATCCGCACTTCTGGGTCTGATGCCGGACTGACAGGCCGGCAGCTATCCGTCCTATCTGACCGATCTGTCCTATCCGACCGATTAACAGACAGGCAGCCCTTCTGAAAAATACGTCATTTGGAGTATAATAAGCGACCATGATTTCACCGCAAAAACAGATTGATATAATAAAAAGAGGAACTGTAGAGCTCATCAAGGAGGAAGAACTCCTCAGGAAATTGAAAGAGGAAAGGCCCCTGAGGATCAAGGCGGGGTTTGATCCTACTGCCCCGGATATACATCTTGGTCACACGGTTCTTCTTGAGAAGATGCGGCAGTTGCAGGAACTGGGACATGAGGTGATATTCCTCATCGGGGACTTTACCGGGATGATCGGAGACCCCTCAGGCAAGTCTGAGACAAGAAAACCCCTGACGGAGAAAGAGGTCCTGAAAAACGCAGAGACTTACAAGGAGCAGGTATTTAAAATCCTGGACCCTGAAAAAACACAGATAAGATTCAACAGCGAGTGGTTTTCAAAGATGAATGCCCTGGAGATTGTACGCCTCGGGGCAATGCAGACAGTGGCGAGGATGCTCGAAAGAGATGATTTTAAAAAGAGGTTTGAGTCTCAGCATGACATAACCATTCTGGAGTTTTACTATCCCCTGTTTCAGGCATATGATTCCATGTTTTTAAAAGCGGATATTGAACTGGGCGGGACCGATCAGCGGTTCAACCTCCTTCTGGGACGGACTTTTCAGAAGAAATCGGGCATGGAAGAGCAGGTAGTTATTATGATGCCCCTTCTGGAAGGCACAGACGGTGTTCAGAAAATGTCAAAGAGCCTTGGCAATTACATAGGGATATCTGAACCAGCGAAAGAGATGTATGGCAAGCTGCTGTCGATCACTGACGAGTTAATGATCAAATACTATGAACTACTGAGCCATATAAGCATAGAAGAACTTGAAGCACTGAAAAGGGACATCAAAGACGGCACAGTACATCCAAAAAAGGCAAAGGAGGGCCTTGCGCTGGAGTTGGTAGGACGTTACCGGGGCAGGGATGCGGCCCTCATGGCACAGCAGGAGTTTGAGAGGGTTTTTAAGGAAAAACAGTTGCCGGAGGATATCCCCGAGATGGCAATAACATGGAACAACGGGGATATATGGCTGCCGCAGGTACTGAAAGAGGGAGGACTCTGCAAGAGTACCGGCGAGGCCATGAGGCTTATAAAGCAGGGAGGGGTATCGGTAAATGACCGTCGTATCGTTGACCCTCAGGAGAGATTACCTGAGGGTGAATATATAATAAAGGTGGGAAAGAGGCGTTTTCTGAAGATTAAACCGGGATAAACTGATGCCCCTTTAGTTAGAGTCTGTGTATAAAGTCGAATACTTGCTGTTTTCTGTCATTCCGGCTTGTC
>CAZXDE010000178.1:0-1879 GCA_964639515.1 uncultured Thermodesulfovibrio sp. | reverse complement strand
CCTTTTGCAGGCAGGTGTATCCATTGTCCGCTGCCTGTAACAGCCCTGTTTTCAATCTGCCCTGTATCAAACCCCTCCCCCATCAGGGCGGGGATATTTACAAAAAGGGTATGCCCCCGGGGCCCTGCCACCCTGACAAAAAAGAGGTTTCCGGAATGTTCCTCAAAACCGACTTCCCTTTTCAGTGCCTCTATCCCTCCCCTCTGGTACTGGGCTGAAAACTCCCTCAGTTTTGACTGAATCGTATATCGCTCTTCCTGCCTGAAAGAAGAAGAGATGAGAAAATAAACAATGACAAAAAGTATAAGAGAACTCACGATAAAGAGGGCTGAATACCATAGGGTAAGTCGAAATCCGATGGTCTTCCGTATACGGTCAAGAGACCTTAAGGACATAACCAACTCCCCTGATAGTGTAAATCATCTTCTCTTTAAAACCCCTGTCCACCTTGTTTCTCACCCTGCAGACCAGCACATCCACCACATTGGTCTGGGGGTCGAAGTCATAGTTCCAGACATGCTCCATAATCATGGTCCTCGTAATGACCCTGCCTGCACTGGACATCATGTATTCAAGCAAGGCAAATTCACGTGGTTGTAAATCAATCTTCCTGCCTGCACGAATAACCTCCCGCCTTAATAAATCCATTGACAGGTCTCCAACCTGAAGATGTGAGGGGTCGGTGGTACCGCCGCTTGACCTTCGGATAAGTGCCTGCACACGCGCCAGCAGCTCTGCAAAGGAAAAGGGCTTTGTCAGGTAATCGTCACTGCCTGTCTGAAGCCCTTTAACCCGATCGTCCACTGAGCCTCTGGCACTAAGGATGATAACGGGTGTGCTGACCCCGTGCCCACGGATCTCCTTGATGATGCTGAGACCGTCCCGCTGCGGCAGCATGATATCAATAATGGCTGCATCGTAGGATATGGTAAGGGCAAGATGAAGTCCGTCCTCACCATTGGCGGCATGGTCAACGGCAAACCCGGCCTCCCTGAGCCCTTTTAAAACAAAAGATGCGATCTTTACGTCATCCTCTACAAGCAGTAGCCGCAAGGGTTTGCCCCCCTTTCTTTCAAGTTTGTCGATACAGTGAAAACCGCTGATAATATTGAGTGTCGGGTTTATCCTGTCACTCATTAAGACCCGTTATCTCCGGGTTCCGGTATCAGGCAACATTAGCCCCGCCTGACGGAAACCTTTTTCCTGTATAACTCAAGCCCTGTTATACAGATGCTTAGCCAGAACATCCCCCCGGCATAACCCGCAAGCACGTCGCTCAGGTAATGAACCTGGAGATATATCCTGCTGAGGCCTATTATAAAAACCACAAACCCCGCTGCCGTCACCAGGAATACACGCAACTTCCATGACCTCATATCCCGGACTATAAAATATGTAATCATTCCATATAATATCACGGACATCATGGCATGACCACTCGGGAAGCTCCATCCCCCTACACTTACAAGCGAGGTCTCTGAAATCGGCCTTATCCTGTGAATCGCCTTTTTCAATACAATAACGAGGAACCCTCCGCCGATTATTGCCGTGATATAGGTTAGAAGATAATCAAATCTTCTTTTTAATAACAGATACGTCCCCACGATAAAACCGCCGATCATTACTGCCGCGATTCCGCCAAGCTGCGTAAATAAAACCATGAAACGGCTTACCCCGGGGGATCTGAAATAAAGCACATGGGTAAGGACCCAGGTATCAACCACCACAAAAGGATCACCCGTGAGTATATCCTCGGTTATCCCTCCGAATATCCATACGAAGACTGCACTTATTGCAAGCCCCACAGTAAGATGAAGACCCAGATAACTCTCCGGCGAGAGCCTCTCCCTGATGAATAACACGAGCTCGGGATGACGCT
>CAZXDE010000177.1:0-1917 GCA_964639515.1 uncultured Thermodesulfovibrio sp. | reverse complement strand
ATGCGCCGTGCCCTGAAAGAGTTTATAGTAGAGGGTATCCAGACAACCATTCCGTTTCAGCAGAAGGTGCTTGTATCTGAAGAGTTTCTCAGCGGCAACTATACTACCAGGTTTGTTGAGAACCTCCTGTCCGGGTAGTAGATGATGCCCGGTGCCCCTGCCTTCAATCAGGAAATAACAGGTAAAAACATGCTTTACGGAGGTATTTGTTTTATAACAGATGGCAGTCTCTCTGCACTAAGCGTTGAGGAGACGGTAAGAAGAGTCCTTGATGCCGGCATCAAGTGGATACAATACAGGGAGAAGGCCCTCTGCAGAAGGGATATGTTTTTGCAGGCAGAGAGGTTCAGGAGATTAACGAATGAGTACAGGGCCGTATTAATCGTCAATGACCATGCAGATATAGCCCTTGCAGTAGATGCAGACGGTGTACACCTTGGACAGGATGACCTTCCCCTAAAGGCAGCAAGGAAGATTATGGGGAAAAAGATTATCGGGATATCCACACACGATATGAATCAGGCGCTGGAGGCCCAACGCAATGGTGCAGACTATATCGGGTTTGGCCCTGTTTTTCAAACCTTTACAAAAGAGGCAGGCACTCCCAGGGGACTCAATCTCTTAAAGAATGTTGTGTCGTCTCTCGATATCCCTGTTGTGGCGATAGGCGGGATTGACCTGAAGAAACTCAGGGATGTCATGAGGCACGGTGCCTCAGCCGTGGCCGTTGCCTCCGGAATCCTGAAATCCCCGGACGTCTGCCGTACTGCACGCGATTTTGTTAATATAATATATGCAGAGATATAATTCATTCGGTCATTACATAAAATCCCTCTTTGGCCTGACTGTCTACAAGGTGAATGTGGATGCAGGGTTTACGTGTCCTAACAGGGATGGTACTGCCGGGTATGGTGGGTGTATATACTGCAACAATGACAGCTTCAGGCCGTCCTCATGCCGCTCGGTTCTCCCGCTCAAAGAGCAGATAAGCAATGGCGCAGTTTTCCTCAGGAGGAGATACAAGGCGGAGAAATTTATCGTCTATTTTCAGCCATACACAAACACCCACGCACCTGTAGATGAGCTTGAGCGCCTGTACAGGGAAGCCCTGAAGGGGCCTGATGTGATTGGGCTTGCCATCGGCACGAGGCCGGACTGTATTGATGAGGCAAAGGTCAGGCTTCTTGAGGAACTCTCAAGGGATTACTTCATCCTTGTTGAATACGGGCTTCAGTCCATCCATGACCGGACACTCGACTTTATCAATCGTGGTCATGATTATGCGGCATTCCTCAGGGCAATCGAGCTTACCAGGGGACGGGGGATTCATATTGGTGCCCATCTTATAGTCGGGTTTCCAACAGAGACAGAAGAGGAGATGCTTGAGATGGCGGATACCATATCAGGGCTGCCCGTTGAGTTTCTGAAGATACACCAGCTGCAGGTGATCAAGGATACCAGGCTGGAGAAGCTTTACAGGGAAGACCCCTTTCATCTCTTTGATTATGAGGAGTATCTCGACTTTGCAGTCAGGTTTATTGAGAGGCTTTCACCCTCAATAGTCCTTCAGAGGGTCTTTGCAACAGCCCCTGACGATATGCTGATAGCGCCGCTGTGGGGCAAGGGCAGGCAGGAGATACTGAGGGATATCGGGGGGCGGTTTAATGAGCTTGATACATATCAGGGTAGACTTTACAAGTCTCCTGCCGTGGAGGTCCTCCACGGAGAGTAGCCCGCCTTTTAGTCCTAATGCATTCCGTGTCTGCCTTTATGTCTTCTGTGCTTCTTGTCCGGCGGGAACTCCTTCCTGTGTTTATTAAAATAGATGTAAGGTCTGTCAACATCGAGTTCAATGGTTACAAACTCGTCAGGTCTTATCACAATTGTGGGTGGCAGTACAGGCGCTGCTATCCATGC
>CAZXDE010000176.1:0-1996 GCA_964639515.1 uncultured Thermodesulfovibrio sp. | reverse complement strand
TTAGTAACGGTCTCCTTCATAAAGGCGGCGATCTTTTTCTTTTCGTAATGAAAGAGCGTCCTCATTGCTACAAAATAAATGACTATTATCAGCAGGGTATAAGGTCCGATCCATCCGATCGGGTCGATAGCCGTCCCTGCAAAGAGACTCATTGCAACTATTGAGATGAGAAGCAGGCCGAAGCCGGCGGAAAGTATATGTCCCTGATGGGCCTTTGTTGAGATGGGCATGGGACGATATGCTGCATCAAGCATTGCAAGGATCAGCATGTTGAAGACACAGCTTCCGAGGATATCACCTACTGCAATATCCGGAGTGCCGGTGTATGTAACGGAGGTTATACCCGTTACAAGCTCGGGAAGGGAGGTGACCGAAGCGATTAGAACCAGGCCTACCCATGTCCTGCTGAGGCCTGTCTTCTCAGCTATAATATCTCCGTACTTTGAGAGTTTTGAACCTGAATAAACGATCAGTAATGTGCAGAGCACAAAACCGGTCCATAAGAGCATATGTATCTCCTGAGCTTGACAGCCGGATATCAGGTGTTTTTACTGACCGTCTCTCCACCCTCTTCTTGGTATAACCCTTATTCCGGAGGGGTCGACATGGAGTCCAAACCTCTCGTCCTCGGCGGCAAACCCGACCCGTGACCCTTCCTTTATGTTGTTCAGTTTATCCACTATAACCCCCTTCAGATGGCATCCCCTCTTCAGAACGGAATTATCCATCAGGATGGAATCCTCAACTACCACCCCCTCTTCAATCACCACTCCGGTCCGTATAACGGAGTTTTTTATTACCGCATCTTTTATGGTTACACCTTCGGAGATCATACTGTTGATAATCTCTGCCTTCAGTATCTTGGAGGCCGGTGCCTTCTGACCTGACGGATAGATCGGCCACTGAAGGTTGTTGAGTTCAAATCTTGGTTCCTCTCCAAGCATATCCATATGGGCATCAAAGAGGGCCTTTATTGTACCGACATCCCTCCAGTATCCCGTCTCTTCGTATGGTCTTGTCCCGGGGATTGTGTTGGTGGCAAAATCATAGGCAAACAGCTTGCCCGACTTAACGAGATCCGGCAGGATATGTGCACCGAAGTCATGATGCTTTTTCTGTTGTGCCTCGACAAGGGCATTGATAAGCACGTCCTTGCTGAATATATAATTTCCCATTGAGACATAGGCCCTTGTCGGGTCAGTGGGCATGGGTGTGGGGTTTTCAGGTTTTTCCTGGAAGCCCACAATCCTGTTGTCTGCATCCGTCTGAATAACTCCAAAGGATGACGCCTCTTTAATAGGTACCGGTCTTGCAGCCACTGTCACATCGGCATCATTGGCAAGGTGGAAATCCATCATCTGTCTGATATCCATCCTGTAGATATGGTCGGCTCCGAATACCACTACCAGCCTGGGATTCTGTTGTGTGATGAGGTTAATGTTCTGAAGGATGGCATCCGCGGTTCCCTGAAACCACTCAGGTCCCATCCTCATCTGTGGGGGCACTACAGCTATAAAGTGGTCCCTAACAATAGGAGACATAACCCAGTGCTGTCTGATATGTTCAATAAGGGACTGGGATTTATACTGGACAAGGAGATAGATGGAGAATATCTGAGAATTTACAAGGTTGCTTAAGACAAAATCGACGATCCTGTATCGTCCTCCGAAAGGTACTGCTGGTTTTGAACGAAAGGCTGTCAGGGGAAAGAGCCTCTCACCCTTACCACCTGCAAGAACAAAGGCAAGAACCTTTTGATGTGGCATGCCCCCTCCTTTATAGTAAATTTTTAATGGCGCTTTCCAGTTGAAAAAGGGCCTTTTAAACGACAGTTGCAGCAGACGGATTCTATTTTAACAGGAATTGGACGCTGTCGGCAATTCACGGTGAAAAAAACTGAAATGGCAACAGGGACCAGTTTTACCGGAGAGCAACAAGCTAACAGGCAGGCAGGCAGGCAGGCAGGCAGGCAGGCAGGCAGGCAGGCAGGCAGGCA
>CAZXDE010000175.1:0-2004 GCA_964639515.1 uncultured Thermodesulfovibrio sp. | reverse complement strand
TAGAGCGTCTCCTTAATGTACTTAACTGTCTCGTGGAAAAGGGAAATACCGTTGTCGTCATTGAACATAACCTTGATGTTATCAAATGCGCAGATTATATAATAGACCTCGGGCCTGAAGGAGGAGAGGACGGAGGCTATCTCGTTGCCGCAGGCACACCTGAAGATGTATGCCGCAACGAACGGTCCTATACCGGCTTTTTCCTAAAAAAGGTACTGGAAAGACTAACGGAATCCCAAGGCCCAAAGGTCACGGCTTAAGGTAACCTGAAATCCGGAAAGGAGTGAAGAATGAAACGTTTTTTATTTATAACCCTTAATCTGCTGCTTATACTTTCCTCTTTTTCCTGCAACCGGCGGAAGGAGGAAACATACAGGAAGTCAGAATTTCTAATGGATACTATCGTTACAATAACCGTAGTATCAGACTCTGAGACAAAGGCCGGGGCTGCCATGGACAAGGCCTTTGCAGAGATAAAACGCCTCGGTCAATTGCTCAATTTCTTCTCCCCTGACAGCGAGATATCGGCAATTAACCGCAATGCCGGTATTTCATCCGTAACAGTCTCCCCTGATACCTATACGCTACTTAAAAAGGGTATTGAGGTATCAACAGAAACAGGCGGGGCCTTTGACATGACCGTTGGAGTAGTAGTAAACCTCTACGACTTTCATAAGAAAATCCGGCCTTCCAACGCCCTTATCAGGGAGAAATTACCCCTTGTCAATTTCAGGGATTTAATACTCAACAAGGATAAACGGACTGCGTTCCTTAAAAGGAAGGGGATGTCCGTTGATGCCGGTGGAATAGCCAAGGGATATGCCGCTGACAGGGCCACAGAGGTACTGAAGTCAGCGGGGATAAAGGCAGCCCTTGTTGCCGTGGCCGGCGACATCAGGGCATACGGATTAAAACCAGGGGGAACACCGTGGAGGGTGGGGATAAGAGACCCAAGGGGACAAGGTATGGATGACATAATTGCAACCATCGAGCTCAGAGATATGGCAATATCCACCTCAGGGGATTATGAAAGGTTTTTTATTGAAAACGGCAAGAGGTATCACCATCTCATCGACCCGAAGACCGGCTACCCAGCCGGGGGGGTCATGGGTGTGACTGTTGTGGGGCCACTCGGAGTATATACCGACTCCCTTGCAACGGCCCTGTTCATATCAGGCATTGAAAAGGGCCTTAAAATCGCCGGTACCCTCGGCTATAACGCATTAATGATTGATAAAGCAGGTAAAATACACATGACCGATTCCCTGAAAAACAAAATAACCCTCAAGCCACGAATAAAGACGAATAAAGACAAATGAAACCAATTGATTATACATGGATTTTAACCCGCAACCCGCAACCCGCAACCCGCAACTATCTTTTAGGTGTTAAGAGGCAAGCTTGAGTTTATTAAAAGAAACCTTTAAAGAGATCACAATATACGACTGGGCCCTGTTTGTCGCACTCATACTCCTTTCACTTTCAGGGTTATTCCTTGTCAAAGGGCTTGCTTTATCCGGCAATACGGCAACTATTGAGGTCAATGGCAAGCTCATTTACAGGCTCTCCCTTAATGAAGACAAAACAGTTGAGGTCCACGGGCCGATAGGCATTACCAGGGTTGAGGTAAAAGCAGGAAAGATACGCATAACGGACTCACCCTGCCCGAACAAGCTCTGCGTCCGTCAGGGCTGGATAAAGAGAGGGGCAATTATATGTCTTCCCAACAGGGTTGTGGTTACAATCGGGGGAGATGATACCGGAGAGGTTGATGCAATCTCAGGATAGATTAAGAATAGCAATACTTGCAGCGTATGCAATCGGGCTACATGGCCTTGAAAGAATGATCCCGGCCCCTGTGCCCTGGCTGAGGTTCGGCTTTGCAAATATCATCACACTGACGGCCCTCATCCTCTACGGCCTCAGGGTAGCCATGACAATAACCCTGATACGCATACTTATAGTCTCTCTCCTTACAGGGAGTTTTTTAGGTCCAGGCTTTGT
>CAZXDE010000174.1:0-2038 GCA_964639515.1 uncultured Thermodesulfovibrio sp. | reverse complement strand
GCGCGTTTTATCGAGGTAAGAACCTCCATCATTACCCTGTCGTGGTCTATCCAGCCGAGTTGTGCAGCAGCCTTTACAAGGGAATACTCCCCTGATACATTATAGGCAGCTACCGGGAGGTCAAAGCTCTGCTTTACATCAGAGATAATATCCAGGTAGGAAAGGGCAGGCTTTACTATCACTATATCTGCACCCTCTTCAATATCAAGTGCAACTTCCTTTAATGCCTCGCGTCTGTTTGACGGGTCCATCTGATAGGACCTCCTGTCCCCGAACTGCGGTACTGATTCTGCAGCATCCCTGAAGGGGCCGTAAAAGGCCGAGGAATACTTGGCGGCATAACTCATTATAGGGATATTGCTGAACCCCTCGCTGTCAAGCGCCTGCCTTATGGCCAGGACCCTGCCGTCCATCATATCCGATGGCGCCACCATATCAGCACCAGCATGGGCATGGGAAAGGGCTTCTCTCTGAAGGAGTTCAAGGGTCGGGTCATTAAGAACCTCGCCGTCCTTTACAATCCCGCAGTGACCATGGCTTGTGTACTCACACATGCATACATCTGTGATGACCAGGAGCTCGGGCACGGCATTCTTGATAGCCTTTATTGCCGCCTGAACAACACCTTCGGGGTCGAAGGCTGAAGAACCGGTCTCGTCTTTATGTTCAGGGATGCCAAAAAGGATTACTCCGGGGATACCGAGGGAATAGGCATGCCTTGCAGTCTTTACCACTTCATCCACTGACTCCTGATAGCAGCCCGGCATGGATGAGATGGGTTTCTTTACACCTTTGCCAAAGGTAACAAAAAGGGGATAAATGAAATCGTCAGGTGAGAGGATGGTCTCGCGGACCATCCTCCTTATTGATTCACTTTTTCTGAGTCTTCGCGGTCTGTGCGCAGGAAACATCTGAAGATCCCGTTATTGCGGGGTTATCCGCAGCTACTGCAGCTCGGCCCGCATGACGACTGCTCGCCGCCCTTGAGGACAAAACCCTGAACGGAACCATCATCAACATAATCAATCTCCATACCTGTCACGGCTACAGAGGCATCCTTGTCAATAAAGACCTTGAGGCCGTTCTCTTCCACTACAGCATCATCTTCCTGTGGATTCTCCGCTATGTCAAGCCCATACGATGGGGAACATCCGCCTCCCTCGTATAGAGAAAGCCTCAGACCCCAGCCGTCCTTTCCTTCCTTGGACAGAAACTCCTTGGCCTTATCAGCCGCCTGTAATGTTACTGTAACCATAATTCTCCTCCTTCACTGTTAAATAGATATGATAAATATTAACCATTTAATATTGTAAAAAGCAAATACAGGGGTGGTGCTAAGAGATAAAAGTCCTGATATTAATCCGTTATCCTGTTCATCCTGTCTGAAGAAAACGAAAATCTGCAACTTGCCCAAAACTTTGTCGCTTGTCGCCTGCTCGCCTTCTTCCCCTGTCTCGCTTGCCAAACTTGACTTACAGATGGCGTTTTTCTTATTATTGACATGTTGCGCCTGTAGCTCAGCTGGATAGAGCGGAGGTCTCCGGAACCTCAGGTCGGGGGTTCGAATCCTCTCAGGCGCGCCAAAGCGATTGAAGATTTTTTTAGATATCAGACCTGCAGTCAATAACGATAATCCAGGATTACATTTTGTGGGCCGTTAGCTCAGTTGGTAGAGCAGCTGACTCTTAATCAGCGGGTCGGGGGTTCGAATCCCTCACGGCTCACCATAAAATCAATCGTCCTGATTTAACACCCCGTGCCACATTCTGAAACAACCCTGCAGCAGATAACCTTAACGCCCCTCGGAAAGCCCCCGCTTTATGGAATTTTGTATTTACATGGGTGTATTATATGTAAACGGAACATACAAATAAACCATCCCGAAGGCTTTCGGGAAAGGCACAGAGAAGCCTGGATTCCATACAGAGTTTTATTGAACAAACTGAAAAAAAAGGAACACACCCCTTAATCCCCTCTTGATAGAGGGGAAAGTGTTTGACCACCTTGGGTTTACCGAAGGGAACGGAACGAGGTTAAG
>CAZXDE010000173.1:0-2127 GCA_964639515.1 uncultured Thermodesulfovibrio sp. | reverse complement strand
TTAAAGAAAATCCTCAGCAGGTAGACTATGCCTCTTCCCTCCTTGGGTATACATATTCACCAAAGAGGACACCCTTCAGCCACTTATGGGCAAATTTCAGCAGCTCCACCTCGTCTTCCCTTATCATCTGTATCGTTACCTCATCCACATCATAGAGGTCGAGAAACCTGCTTTCAAAGACAAAGTTCCTGAAGCTGTCTGTATCAAAGCTGCCCAGCATGTATAATCTCTGACTCTTTTCATCGGGCTCCACACCACCGGCAAGGAGTTGTTTATTAAGGACAATCTCAAACCAGTCCTTGTTGACAAAATCATAACGATCTATCTCCTGGGACTCCCTCCACTGACGAACCGTCCATTCCTGTCCCTCTTCAAATCCCTTGCAGAAGGGCTCTTTAATCTGGAAATAAAAATCACCGCTTTCCGCTTCACTACTTTTCAGCGCCCCGAGACCGATGGGATAGTATCTGCATATAAGTGGTCTGTCTGCATAAATATTACAGCCATCTTCGCCAACAAACGGACATTTGCCGTTCTCTGTCACATTGAGCAGGAAAAAGGGCAGTTTGGTGCTCTTCAGGTCAACAATCCGGGTATATAATGTGAGGAACTCAGCCGAAGTAATGCCAAGCTTGTTTTTGATTCTCAATACATCGTATGGTGTAAGAAATATTGTTATCTTCCCGCAACATTCATTGAAACACTCAAGCCCTTTATGACAGGAGAATCCGAACTTGCTGTCCAGGTTCATCTTGTCAGGCTCGGCAGGGGGTTTGCCCGGCTGATTACTTGCTTCTTCCATATTAAAACTCCCTTTCAGACTTTTGTTTGGCTATTACCCGGAAAATATCGAGTGGCAAAGCAATGCATTGTAAAATAACGATAAATATAGCGATGAACTATATAATAGCTCATTTGTCCTGAAAATTTCCAATCAGCTCCAGAATCACCTTACGCCACCCATCCGGTCCGATACCTTCAGCCCTGACAAGATCGGGGATTACAATCCTGTTGTCATAAATACCGCCCGGCTTCTGAACAACCACGGGGATATCCACTGTCTCAAGCATCGGGATGTCATTGGGGCTGTCACCTATTGCAATAGTTCTGATATCTCCGAACTCTTTCCTGTACAGCTCCGTCAGTATCCGTACTGCCTGGCCCTTATCGCTTTCTCCCATAAGATGGTAGTGTCTCCCCACTGTAAAGTTCAGTCCAAGTGATAGAATGGCATCCCTGAGCCGCTCCTCGTCTGCACCGTCCTCTATAATAAACGGTTCATCAAACTCCCTCTCTTTTGATAACCTTGCCTCCTCCGGGCTCAGTCCGGTAATGGATGCAATCTCCTCCACCGCCATATCCCCAAACCCTTTCACCCTGAACCCCATCTCCCTGAGTCTTCTGAGTCCGTCCCTGACCTCACTGTAGCTTTTTCCTATGGTTATGACACGATATCCGTTGTCCTGCCTGACGCCAACGTCCGGGGACTTTGTGAAATAACCGGCAGGGATATAAATTCCGCCACCGTTTTCAGAGACAAAAGGGTCTGTATTTGCAAGGCGCTCCCTGTAAAGCTCAATCTCACTCCTGGTCTTGCTTGAGCAGAAAACCAGGGGTATTCTTTCCTGTTTTATAACCTCAAGGGCATCGAGGGCCTCTTCAAAAGAACAGTTGTCATAACTGAGGAGGGTGCCGTCTAGGTCTGTAAATATAACAATATACTTGTCCATAAAAATCTCCTTATCCTGCTTTACCGCCTGATAACTATCTGTATGTCCATCACGTTTGTGCCGGTAGGGCCGGTTATAAAAAGCCCCCCAACCTGTTTAAAGAAATTATACGAGTCATTCTCAGCAAGAAACTTTTCAGGAGACAGGCCCATGGCCCTTGCCCGCGGTATCGTCTCACCATCCACAATTGCCCCAGCAGCGTCTGTGGGACCATCCGTGCCGTCTGTTCCCGCAGACAAAAGGGAAACCCCTTCAATACCTGATATCTCCATTGCAAACACAAGGGCAAATTCGAGATTCCTGCCGCCAAGACCGCTGCCTCTGACTACCACAGTTGTCTCACCACCTGAGACAAAACACGCCTTTTTTATTTCCCCCCGCTTCATCACTTCCTTAT
>CAZXDE010000172.1:0-2161 GCA_964639515.1 uncultured Thermodesulfovibrio sp. | reverse complement strand
TTTGAGGACCTTGAAACCAAACGCTATAAACTCCACGTCAGGGTTTTTCTGAGCCGTTACCGCTCTCCGGAGACCTGTCCTTCCTGCAGGGGCAAACGCCTAAGAAAGGACTCGCTCGTCTACAGGATTGCAGGACAGGATATTGCCGGGCTTGGTGAGATGCCGATTGGGAATCTCCTGTCTTTCTTCAGCAGCATCAGGCTTACCTTACATGAACAGGACATCTCCAGAGAGGTTCTGAGACAGGTACGGATGAAGCTTGAGTTTCTGAAGAGAGTGGGACTCGATTATCTTACACTGAACAGGCTTGGTAAGACGCTCTCCGGAGGAGAATACCAGCGGGTTAACCTTGCAAACCAGATAGCCTCATACCTTACAGGCACCCTCTACGTCCTTGATGAACCCACAGTCGGACTCCATGCAAGGGACACGGACAGGATTATAACCATTATCAGGGAGATAACATCTCTGGGCAATACGGTAATAGTAGTGGAGCATGACGGAAAGGTCATCAACTCTGCAGACTGGGTGGTTGAACTTGGCCCCGGTGGAGGACGGAAGGGTGGAGAGATCGTCTATTCAGGGCCAAGGGATGCTTTTTTAAATACCGATACCGTAACGGCAAGATATCTGAAGGGGCTTGACAGGGACCGGCTCCAGACCCTCTGTAAGGGGGGACTTAAATCGCTCAGGGGCAAAAAATACTTTACCCTGAAAGGGGCCCGCGGGAATAATCTCAAGGGCATAGACCTTAAAATTCCTCTGGGCAGTTTTACCGTTGTAACCGGGGTTTCCGGTTCAGGAAAGAGCTCCCTCATTGTGGAGACCCTCTACAGGGCACTGGCACGCCATTTCAGGCACTCCCATGAGCATCCCCTCCCCCTTGAATCCATAAAGGGAGTTGAACACCTGAAGGGGGTACGCCTTATTAACCAGTCGCCTATCGGAAAAACCCCCCGCTCAAACCCTGCAACCTACCTCAAGGTCTTTGAGTATATAAGGAAACTGTATGCAGCACAACCATACTCAAGGGCCCATGGATATACCCCTGGATTTTTCTCCTTCAATGTCTCCGGTGGGAGATGCGAAAGGTGTAAGGGGGAAGGGTTTGAAAGGCTTGAGATGTATTTTTTTGAAGACCTGTTTGTCAGATGTGAAGAATGCGACGGCAGACGTTACGGGCCTGAGGCATTAAAGGTAACCTACCGTGGGAAAAACATTCATGATGTCCTTGAAATGACGGTAGATGAGGCAGTTCAGTTTTTCTTTACAGAGGAATTTATACGCTCAAAACTTGCAATTATGCAGGAGATTGCCCTTGGCTATCTCAGACTTGGGCAGTCGGCCACAACCCTGTCGGGTGGTGAGGCCCAACGGCTCAAGATATGCGCTGAACTTGGCAGTGCAAAAAAGAAAACGGGTCTCCTGTACATACTCGATGAGCCCACGGTGGGGCTGCACTACAGGGACGTCCTTGCACTCCTGAAGGTACTGAGGCGTCTTGTTGACGAGGGCAATACCATAGTTGTAATTGAACATAATCTGGATGTGGTAAGTGTGGCAGACTGGGTGGTTGACCTTGGCCCTGAGGGGGGACCGGATGGTGGCAACATCGTGTTTGAAGGCCCCCCGGAAAAACTCATATTCTGCAGCGAGTCATATACGGGGAAATATCTCAAGGAGGAGGGATACAAGATAGAGACTTTGCCTCAAATCGTGTATAATTAAATAATGTTCTTCAAATTATTAGTGATATTTATTGTTGTGCCTGTTGTTGAGCTTTCCCTTTTAATAAAGGTAGGCTCTATTATCGGTACGTTAAACACGGTAATAATAGTATTGCTGACTGCCGCCATAGGCGCTTACCTGGTCAAATTAGAGGGGCTGGGTGTTATGTACCGCATACAGAAGAATATGATGGAAGGCATATTCCCTGCTGAAGAATTGATAGACGGCGTGATGATTCTGATCGCAGGCGTACTCCTCCTTACCCCTGGATTCATTACCGATACCATCGGGTTCCTTATGGTCTTTCCAGGCTCAAGGAAGATAATTAAAAGGATTGCAAGACGTTATTTTGATAAACGTATAACCTCTATACATATCCGGGAATAATTCAAATCACGCCCCTTCTTTTTTTGCTTTCGATCAGGATATCCGG
>CAZXDE010000171.1:0-2269 GCA_964639515.1 uncultured Thermodesulfovibrio sp. | reverse complement strand
GGGACGTGGATGAGCTTGAGTCCCTTGCCAGGGAGGGCAGGCTGCAGGGTCTGCCGGGCATCAGGAAGAAGACGGAAGAGAATATACTTCGCGGCATAGAGATGCTGAAGAGGGGCAGGGAGAGACAACCCCTCGGTAAGGTACTCCCAGTTGCAGAGGATATTATTGAAACACTGAAAGGGGTTTCAGGTATAAGGAAACTTTGCCTTGCCGGAAGCCTCAGGCGATGGAAGGAGACCATAAAGGATATTGATATCCTGGCAACCTCATCAGGGCCTGAAGGTGTGATGAATGCCTTTGTACTCCTGCCGGGGCTACAGGAGGTTCTCCTGAAGGGGCCGACAAAATCGAGTGTTGTTCTCGGAGAGGGGATACAGGTTGACCTCAGGGTTGTGGAAGAGGGCTCCTTTGGTGCTGCTCTGCAGTACTTTACAGGGAGCAAGGCCCATAATATCCGTATCAGGGAGATGGCGATAAAGAGGGGATTGAAGATAAACGAGTACGGCGTCTTCAGAGAGGCAGACGGCAAGAAGGTGGGGGGAGAGAAGGAAGAGGATGTTTACAGACTAATCGGCCTCCCCTGTATCCCGCCTGAGTTGAGAGAGGATTCAGGTGAGATAGAGGCCGCAATTGAGGAAAGGCTTCCACGGCTTGTAACCCTTGAGGATATAAGGGGCGACCTTCATGTTCACAGTAAATGGAGTGACGGCAGCCATGGCATTGAAGAACTCGTCACGGCTGCCAGGGACCTGGGTTATCAATATATAGCCATAACAGACCACTCAAAGGGGCTTGGAATCGCAGGTGGCCTTACCCCGGAGGAAGTGCTCAGGCAGAAGCAGGAGGTGGATGCCCTGAATAAAAAACTCAGGGGGTTCAGGGTCTTTACGGGTGTCGAGGTGGATATAAGGAGTGACGGAACCCTTGACCTTCCCGACGAGGTCCTGAAGCAACTCGATTTTGTGGTTGCGTCCATACACTCGGGGTTCAGACAGTCGGCCAAACAGCTCACGATGAGGCTCGTCAGTGCCATGAGAAACCCCTATGTTCGTGTTATTGCACACCCCACAGGCAGGATTATCGGTGAGCGGGATGCCTATGAGATTGATATGAAGGAGTTTATGCGTGTTGCAAAAGAGACAAAAACAGCACTTGAGATAAACGCATATCCCATGAGGCTCGACCTCTCCGACAGGCACGCCAGGGAGGCAAAAACGCTGGGGATCCCCATTGTTATAAACACCGATACCCACATACTGACGCAGTTTAAGTACATGAGATATGGGGTGGCAATAGCAAGAAGGGGGTGGCTTGGGCCGGAGGACATTATAAATACACTTAACCTGAAAGATTTTGAGAGATTTATAAAACAGGGTGTGTTTGTAAAAAAGCCGTAATAACCGGGAAGTTGTGTGGGGAATACATAAGCAAAATAAACCACAGAGACACAGAGAAGTCTATATTCTATAGTGTCAAGACCCTGTTAAAATGCTTGTATTATCCACAGAAAAATCGAAAATGATAATAAAATATGAAGGAAGAGACTCGTTTTTGCTATACTTGTCAGAGAATGACCGGGAAAAAGGGAATTAACGTACTGGTATATGAAAAGGACCCCGAGGGCCTGAAGTTCCTTAAGGGTTTTTTCCGCAAGAGAAAAGGACTGAAGCCCCTCTTTCTTGACTCTGCAGATGAACTCCATGAGAAGCTTGAGACTGCAACCCCTGACGCCATTATTGTTGATTTTCCAAATGGGACTAAAGATCTGAAGGTGAAGGATTTCAATATCCCGACGGTTGCACTTATATCAGGTAACATTCCCAAGGGTCTCAAAGGGGTGCTGCAGCACAACATAGATTATTATCTTATCAGGCCCTTTTACGAGGACGACCTTGATTTAAAGCTCAGGACGGCCCTTGAAAAGAGGAGCTGGTTTGAAAGGCTCTATGCCGAGAAGAGAGACCTTGAGGCAATTGTAGAGCTTTCCTATCTTATCTCCTCCACCCTCGACCCCGGGGAGGTGCTTTATTTTGTTGTCAAGAAATTGAGCGAGATGATAGATGTCTCCCGTTGTTCGGTAATCAGCATCGGTTTTGGTGAGAAGAGGTATGCCCATGTGGTGTCTTCCTTTGAGGACCCGCATATATCGGATATAAAGCTTGATCTGAAAAAGTATCCCGAGATAAAAAAGGCCCTGATATGTAAAAAACCCATAGTGATACAGGATGCAATGGAAGACCCGATTATGAAATCCGTAAGGTCGGTCATT
>CAZXDE010000170.1:0-2271 GCA_964639515.1 uncultured Thermodesulfovibrio sp. | reverse complement strand
TCAATAGTCAATCCAATAAACCCTCCCTGCCTCTTCCCTGTCCTTGAGTACCTGTATGAGAAGAACCTCTCGGGAAGGCAATACGTACACTCCCCCGACATCCAGAGATTCCCTTCGGGAATCCCCATTGAAAGGGCCTGAAACCTGTTTGCAAACGCAAGATCGATATAAGCCTTATCACCTCTTCTCAGGATATAATCACCATCTCCTGTGACAGCTTCGACTGCAGAGAGGACATCCTCGTTAACGTCATAGCAGCAACCCCTGATAGACGGGCCAAAGGCAATTAATATATCATCAACCCCTGAAGAAAATCTATCCATCATTGTCTTGACGGTCTTTCCGAGTATCCCTTTAGCAGTCCCCCGCCAACCGGCATGAACAGCACCGGCAATCTCCCTTTCCCTGTCATACACAAGGATGGGGACACAATCAGCCACTCTTACGCCCAGGAGGATTCCTCTAACTGCCGTCACAACGGCATCAGCCGTCTCAGGACGACAAAGCTCCTCAAGCACAAACACGAGGTTCGTATGTTGCTGAATGGGCATATACAGGGCTTCCTCCGGAATACCGGAGATATGAGATAAAGAGCCCGTCTCTATCCCTGCATTACGATCTGTAAAAAAAGCCGACAGTCCGGAGGCCTTAAGGTTTTCAGGTATTATCATCTTGGTTCATGGAGCAGCATCCTTACTATTTTATACTATTCGGGCTATTGCAAATCAGATAAAAGCGATTGGAACCCCCTAAAAAGACCATTTATGAGGTCATTGGCAGTAAAGGCATACTCCGTTGTACCCTTTACAGCAATATCACCGGTCAGTCCATGGAGATACACCCCTGTCAGTGCCGCTTCTGCAGATTGCAGACCCTGCCCTGTAAATGAGGCTATGATACCGGTAAGGACATCTCCGGTTCCGGCTGTAGCCATTCCGGGATTCCCGGTTGTATTGATAAAGCACTGCCCTTCCGGGGTCGCTATCAGTGTGGGAACTCCTTTTAAGACGAGGCAGCACCCTGTATCGCGGGAAAAACTCATTGCCACCCCGATTAAATCATCCGCTATATCAGAAATGCTCATCCTGACAAGCCTGGACATCTCTCCCGCGTGGGGTGTAAGGATAGCGGGTGCTCGCAGTTTATTCAAAAACACTACAATATCTTTATACTCAAGTGTTGACAGCGCATTCAGGCCATCGGCATCAACCACCATGGGCACAGGTGAGTTGCTGATGGTCTCAAGGACAAACTCCACAGTCTCCCTATCCGTAGAGAGTCCGGGCCCGATTGCAAGCACATCAGCCCTCTCATGAAGGAAATCCAGAACAGTCCCGGCTGCTTCCCTGGATACAGTGCCTGATGCAGTCGAGGGCAATGGCAGGGTCATCTCCTCAAGCACAGAGGCCATCAGTGAATTCATGATCCTTTCAGACGTCCCGATGGTAACAAGCCCTGCCCCGCTTCTCAGTGCAGCCCTTGCAGAGAGGAGAGGCGCCCCTGTCTTTCCCATAGACCCGCCAATAACGAGCACATGTCCGTAATCACCCTTATAGGAGTTTTTCAACCGCTCAGGCAACAGTAATGAGACGTGTTCCTTCTCGATCAGCTCAAGGGAAATAGATTCAGAGTTCAGGAGTGCCGGAGGAAACCCGATATCCTCAACAAAGAGTTTACCGGTATATTCCGTCCCGGGATAGATGACATGTCCCACCTTTGGAAGCCCGAAAGTAACGGTAAAGGCTGCCCTTATGGCAGTCCCCATGATTTTTCCGGTATCAGAGGATACACCCGTGGCAATATCAACTGTTACCACATCGGCCCGGGCCCTGTTAACCCTGTCGGCAAGGATGGATATCTCCCCCCTGAGGGGTTTGTTCAATCCTGTCCCTAATATTGCATCAATCACAAGTGAGCCACTGAGGACTTTTGAGACCGGAAGTTTTTCCGTAAAAATCCTGACTCCCATCTTTTTGGCCGTCTCATACTGCCCCAGACAATCAGGGGAAAGTTTCTCCGGTGCTGAAATCAGGAAGACTTTGACATCCCAGCCCTCATTATGAAGGAGCCGTGCCACTACAAGACCGTCCCCACCATTATTGCCGCTTCCGGCAAGGACCAGAACCCTCATTGACCTGTCAAAGAACTGCTTGATCCTGTTTACAACAGCCAGCCCTGCCCTCTCCATCAAAACAGGAGACGCAACACCATAGTCCTCAATGGTCTTCCTGTCAATCTCCCTCATCTGTTGAGCATCAACAACCTTCATCC
>CAZXDE010000169.1:0-2273 GCA_964639515.1 uncultured Thermodesulfovibrio sp. | reverse complement strand
ACTGCCTGCAGTGCAGACGGTACATGTGTTATTGAAATATCCGGGGCAGCCAATGTGGTAAGTACGGAGCGGGTGGTGCTTGACTTTGACCTCAAGCAGTTCGTGTACGACCCTGTCGCAAATACCGTGACTGCAAAGGTTGTGCTCGATGCCGACGGTTCTGATTACGAAAACTACCAGGAGATCAAGGATGATGACTATGAGCTTAAGGGGATTATCCAGTCCATTGCCACCGGAGGGTTTGATTTGACCGTGCTAAAGGCAGAGGGCTTTATTCCCGACAGTAATTTAATTACCGTGTCAGCAGGGGCTACTGTTCTGTTTACCTGTGATGACGATGACGAGAGGGCAGTATGTAGTATTTCGGGCATCTCTGATCTGCTGGTCGGCATGAAGGTTGAGATAGACGGAACATGGAACGGTACGGAGTTCGTAGCCACGAAAGTTGAGGTGGACGGTGATGATGATATCGTTGCAGCGGTCTGTGTCCTGCCTGACAGGAGTGTGACCGAGTTCACAGGCCTGACGGTGCAGCCTGATCTGGAGGGTATATATACATTTGATTCAGGTGATTATTCCATAACGGTTTCAACAACGGTTTCAGATGTGACCGTCCTCATTACGCAGGAGACGAGGATTGAGTATGAAACAGAAGAGACAGACCGGATTATCTGTGCGGATCAGATTCCGGTGTCATCCGGCAATATAGAGGTCGAGTACTACAAGGCACTTGACTCTTCAGGCAGCACCGTGAATGTTGCTTACAAGATTGATTTTGAGGAATAGTTGTTGTAGTAGATTTTGTTGACATTAAACAGGACCGGGCTACCTCGCGGTACGCTCTGCAAGGTAGCCCGGTCTTCTGTTCTTTTTATGGTAAGGACCATTTCCTGTTTATCCCTCAATCACTGTTTTGCGATTATTGTTTCTTATTAACTTATTAATTGTATTTGTGTTATACTGTTATACACATGGCAATGGATGATCATAAGCTACGGGTATTCTGCACAGTAGCAGAGACAAAGAGTTTTTCAAAGGCATCGGAGATTATCCACCTCACCCAGCCTGCAGTAAGCCTCCAGATACAGGCCCTTGAAGAGCTTTATGAAACCAAACTCTTTGACCGTTCGAGCAACACCGTTACCCTTACCCCTGCGGGAGAAGTCCTGTATAAGTATGCAAAACATATCCTGGGACTTTATGCCTCAGCGGAGAAAGAGGTTGGGGAGTTAACAGGTCTTGTTAAGGGGAGCATTGCACTGGGGGCAAGTACCACAATAGGGAATTATTTGCTGCCAAAGGTTATAGCGGATTTCAGAAAGACCCGTCCAAAGATAAAAATTCATCTGCAAATCGGCAATACGAAGAGGGTTATCGAGCTCCTCAAATCAGGGAATATAGACCTGGGACTTGTTGAGGGAGATGTTACAAGGCAGAAAATAGCAGTGGAACGACTCATAGAGGATGAACTCTGTCTTATCGTGCCCCCTCAACATACATGGTCAAAAAAGGCGGATATATCCTTTCTTGATATAACAAAGGAGCCCTTTATATTCAGGGAAGAGGGTTCCGGTACCAGACAGGTTATCGAGAAGTATTTTACCAAGCACGGTATAACCACTCAGACTATGAAGATATCCATGATTCTCGGTGGCACGGAGGCAATCAAACATACAGTGGAAAACGGCATGGGTATCTCCATTGTTTCCAGGTGGGCTGCCCTGAAAGAGGCGAAATTCGGCACTCTGAAGATGCTCAGTTTCAAGGAAGAAAAAATGATGAGGGATTTTTCACTTGTTTCACAAAAGTATTCCGTCTTTTCTCATGCAGTAGATGAATTCCTGGAGTATCTGAAGAGCTATCCTTACGACAAGCTGCTGTCTCACGAATCATAGTCATCCTTTTTTGACCTTTATCTTCCCACTCCCCTTAACCACGTGACCAATTGCCTTTGTAAAGATACCATCTTCCTCGAAGAGCCGGAGACCTTCCTCCCCTACTGACAGAAGCAGTCCCCCGGAGGTCTGAGGATCAAACAGTAACAGCATCTCTTCTTCGGTAATATTGTCCTGAAACTCTATCCTGTCCTTCAGATATTTCATGTTGTTGTATGCACCTTCAGCAACCATGCCCCTGTCGATCATCTCCCGCACCCTGTGCATAACAGGGATGTCCTGCAGTTTAAAAATAAAATCCGTATCAGCATCCCTTACCATATTAAAGGCATGTCCCAACAGGCCGAATCCTGTAACGTCAGTGCACGCGTGGGCTCC
>CAZXDE010000168.1:0-2409 GCA_964639515.1 uncultured Thermodesulfovibrio sp. | reverse complement strand
CTTCAGTTGGACTGAGGCTGCATATGTGGAATGGTGCAGTAAAGATATTTCTGCAAAACCCTATTATCGGTGTTGGGACAGGGGGATATAAACAAGCGATGAAAAAGTACAGAGACGACCCAAAACTACCTGATTTTGCACATCCACATAACAGTTTTCTCCATATGGCAGTAAGTTACGGCATTGTAGGGTTGCTCTCTCTTATCTGGCTTCTGACAGTTTTTATTAAGAAGGGGTGGCAGTCCCGTGATACAATTGAAGGCTTTTCCGTGCTATCATATGGCGTTGTGTTGATAATTGGGAGCATGACGGATACACAGATACTTTCGGTTTCAACCGGCATGATGTTTGCTCTTCTGACGGGGCTACAAACCAATAGAAACACATACATACGTCAATAAGTTAGGGTTGCATTCTATCCTACAGTCAGGATTAACCATTGAGATTGTTGAGAATTTTTATCCCTGCCACCTCGCAATCGTATTAGAGTTAAGTGATGTCAAACCCCGAGTTAAAATCCCTCATTGGCGTGACCCGATTCCGGGAGGAAAGCTTCGTTCTTTATGGTAAACTCAACCCGAAGAACAACAGGAATGTAAGAATAAATTCATAGTTTACCGCAGACGTGTTCTTCATGAATCTTTCTTTAAGCGGGGTCACAAATGCTTAATCAGTATAGTATACTATAACTATGAAAAATTTTTTCAGGGAGACTTCTTCAAAAGAGTGGAAAAACGATTTTCACACAATATGGGCACTAACGAGACAGCATCTTCCCAGGTTGATAGTAGCTGTGCTGTGCAGCCTTGCTCTTTCGGCTATTAACGGCGGTATTGCGTGGCTCGTCAAACCATCCCTGGACAGCCTCTTTGTTGAAAAAAACAGGACTATCCTCTTCCTTCTGCCGGCAGGGGTTTTTTTATTGTTCGTATTCAGGGGCTTGTTTGCCTTTCTCAATAATTTTCTGATGAGCTCCATTGGTGCAAAGATCGTAAAGACGCTCCGTCAGGACCTTTACAACAAACTCCTGAGCCTCCCCATATCTTTCTTCTCCAAAAAATCCAGCGGCTCCATAATATCCAGGATACTTAATGATATCGGAAGCCTTGAGAACCTGATCGCCAACACGGCAAGGAACTTCTTTGTCCAGTCCACAACAGTAATAGTCCTTGCTGTTGTCGCCCTCCTGAGGAGATGGGACCTGGCACTCCTCTCATTTACAATCATCCCCCTGGTTGTGCTCGTTGCCGACAGGTTCGGCAAGAGGATGAAAAAGACCAGCAAAAAGACAAGGGAATTTATATCAGATGTGACCAAAATGGTGCAGGAGACGGTATTGGGCATAAGGGTTATCAAGGCATTTACAATGGAAGAAAAGATGAGCAATCGCAACGACGAGGCAGTCTCACGGCATTACAGGAATGTGATGAGGGAAGTAAGGATCAGGGAGTTTACCGCCGTATCCATGGAGATTATTGCAGGTGCGGGCATAGCCATAATCCTGTGGTACGGCAGCTATCTTATCATTAACAACAAGCTCTCAGTAGGTGCATTCTTTTCATTTATTACAGCGATCCTGATGATTTACACACCTTTGAAAAGATTGAGCCAGGTCAACAACAATTTCCAGATGATAAGAACAGCGCTCCACAGGGTCAAGGAGATATTTCTTCTTGACGATGAAGTGTCCGGGGAAGTAAAGAAGGCAAAAATAGAAGGTCATATAGTATATGATAACGTCTCTTTCCGTTACCCCGACTCCATTGAGCCGGCACTGAAGGATATCAACCTCGAAATCCGGCCGGGAGAGACAATTGCAATCGTGGGATACAGTGGTTCAGGCAAAAGCACCCTGATAGACCTGAGCCTTGGGTTCTGGAAGGATTATACCGGCAGGATTACGATAGACGGGCTGGATATCAGGGATTATTCTCTCAAGAGCATCAGGTCTCACATCGGCGTTGTATCCCAGGATATAATCCTTTTTGACGAAACAGTCAGAAACAATATATTGTTTGGCAGACCGGATGCAACGGAAGCAGAGGTTATCGAGGCAGCACGGGCTGCCTATGCCCATGAATTTATCATGGATATGCCCCATGGCTATGATACATACATCGGTGAACGTGGAGTCAAGTTGTCAGGGGGGCAGAAGCAGAGGATATCCCTTGCAAGGGCTATACTTAAAAACCCGAAAATCCTCATCCTTGATGAGGCAACATCATCCCTTGATGCCGACTCAGAGGCAAAGATCCAGAAGGCACTCGAGTCAATAATGCCCGGAAGGACCACCCTGATAATCGCTCACAGACTCTCTACCATCAATAAGGCCGACCGCATTATTGTCATGGACAGGGGAAGGATTATACAACAGGGAAGCCATGATGAACTCTTCTCCTCCGGCGGGGT
>CAZXDE010000167.1:0-2440 GCA_964639515.1 uncultured Thermodesulfovibrio sp. | reverse complement strand
CTTGCCTCGGAGAGTTTTTTCAGCTCCCTCTCAAGCAGGTGTATCCTGTCACGTACCCTTCGTCTGTCTATCTCAAGCTTCATCTCACCAGGGCCTCTTCCGCCGATTCCACCTGTAAGACGGCTCATGGCAGTACCCTTGCCGGAGAGTCTCGGCAGCCTGTATTTCAATTGTGCAAGCTCCACCTGCACCTTACCGTCACGGCTGTGGGCCCTTCTGGCAAAGATGTCAAGGATGAGCTGGGAACGGTCTATAACCTTCAGTTCCGTAAGTTCCGTTATCGCCTTCATCTGAGAAGGAGAAAGGTCCTGGTCGAATATCAGAAGCGTTGCACTTTTTGTAAGGGCATCGATTATCAGGTCTTTCAGCTTACCGGTACCCATAAGGTAACGGGGATTTATCTCCTTCAGTCTCTGAATGATTGAACCGAGGACCAGGACATCGGCAGAGCCTGCTAATTCACTCAGCTCCTCAATGGATTCCTCCTGCTCATATCTTGGCCTTGCTGAAGCACTTATGAGGATCGCCCTTTCCCTCGGATCATCCTGTGATATGAGATTGCGACGCTCCATCTCCTCTTCAATAGCACGGACAGAGGGCAGGAAATCGAACCTGAAAGAGTGAAAACTCTGCGGGGCCAGTACTTCATAGGATTTACCATCTCCATCAGGTAGCAGATAAGCAACATAGATCCTGTCAGGAAGCGCACCCTTTATACTTATTGCAGCAATCATATCGAGCCTCAGGAGGGCAAGGTCGCTGAGATCGTCCTGGTTGAGCGGTTCATCCCTGAGATGCGTATGGATAAGTCTCATCCCCCTCAGGGGTTTTCTGCCAAGGGGATAATCACTCAGATCAGGGATATAAAGACCCCTTGCATCACCAACAATGACATGTGTTATTACCCCAGACCTTGCAACAAGTATCCCTACCTGCCGCCCGATCCCCTCTGATAGTCCGGTTATAAATCTTGCAACCTCAGGGGTAACGATCTTTTCCGAGGGAATGCGTCTTCTGTATATTCGCTCAAGGGCGTTTATATCCTGTTTCTTTAATCCTGATAAATTACCGCGAACTGTTGCTATATGCGTTTCCTCCCTATTAGGTCTTTCCTTCAAGCCTTACAAATCCCTATTCTCCGAGCCTGACTGATTAACCACAGAGGCACAGAGACTCAGAGAAAGACAGCAAAACAAAAATTTTTCACAAAGAATTTTACCTCAGTGTCTCTGTGCCTCTGTGCCTCTGTGGTTAAAAATCCCTTATACATTGTAATTTCATATTAAACCTGTTTTACCGCAGTAAATCCAAAAAAACACCGCAGTAATTATGGTTGTTATATTTTAACACAAAAAAGCACTCCATCACTCCATTAATCCCATCTTCATCACTCCGACATACCGGCATTCAGGATAGTACCTGTTTCAAGGCCCTTGCTATGGTCTTTCTGGTAAAGGGTTTCTGCACAAAACCTTTTACACCGCTGTCAAGCAACTCCTTAATGCCTGCCAGCCCCTCATGACTATATCCGGAACAGAGAATGACTTTTACATCAGTGTCTATGGACTGCAGTCTCTGGAAAACCTCGGAACCACTCATCCCCGGCATAATCATGTCAAGGAGGACTATCGCTATTCCCTCCTTTCTTTCCCTGAAAAGGGTAATTCCCTCCATACCATTAGCTGCCGTAATAACCGTATAACCAAGGGACTCCAGCAGATCCATTCCAAGCTCTCTGATATTTTGATCATCATCAATAACGAGTATCATTCCGCTGCCGGATAATTCCTCTTCTGAAAAACTCTCGGTATCTTTAGCACCCCCTCTGCAGACCGGAAAATACATATTGAATCTCGTCCCCCTGCCGGGCTCGGAATAAAGATTAATATAACCACCATGGTTTGTAACTATTGAATGGATTATATAAAGACCAAGCCCCGTCCCCTTTCCCGCCTCCTTGGTTGTAAAAAAAGGATCAAACACCCTGCTCTGGAGATCATTATTCATCCCCGCTCCTGTATCGGATACAGCAAGCTTTACAAAACCGCCATCTGAATATGAGGCAATTCCGTTTGCAGCCCCGTTTTCTCTACCGACCCTGTCCGTTTCTATCCTTAATGTTCCACCCTCGGGCATGGCGTCTTTGGCATTGATTGCAAGATTCATGATCACCTGCTGAATCTGCGTAGGGTCGGCTTTTATCGGGGGTATTCCGTCCCGGAATTTGCCCCTGTTCCCATCTTACCATAACCCCATCTCTTTGAAGATACAGGCACAGACTACCTAAACGGAATAGAATGCAGCCATCTCCTCCGTGTATAAACCATCCCTCTCATATACAAAGAGAGGTTTTTCCACTTTTAATTCAACCCCTCCGCCCTTGATTGCCTCAATGAGGACCATTGTAGCCTCCGAGTTATCGTCGGGATGGACGAACCTG
>CAZXDE010000166.1:0-2492 GCA_964639515.1 uncultured Thermodesulfovibrio sp. | reverse complement strand
GATGACGGTTTTAAAGACATGCAATGACCGGGATATCATGAAAGAACACCCGTGTTTCTCAAAAGAGGCACATCACAGGTTTGGCAGGATTCACCTCCCCGTGGCCCCTGCATGCAATATACAGTGCAGATATTGTATAAGGAAATACGATTGTGCAAATGAATCAAGGCCGGGGGTTTCAAGCCGGGTTTTTAATGCCCCGGAGGCGCTGGAAAGGGTGAGGTTGCTGATAGACAGGGGAGAGCGCATAAGTGTTATCGGGATAGCAGGGCCCGGAGACCCGCTGGCAAATGATGTCACCTTTGAGGTTTTGACGGCAATCAACAGGGAGTATCCGGATCTGATCCTCTGCGTATCCACCAACGGTCTTGTCCTCTCTGACAGGCTTGAAGACCTTGTAAGTGCCGGGGTGAGGAGCCTGACGGTAACCATCAATGCCGTAATACCCGAGACTGCTGAGAAGGTATATTCCCGGGTATCATACAAGGGAAAGCATTATACAGGCAGGGCAGCGGTAGATATTCTTTTGTGCAATCAATGGCGGGGACTCAGAGAGGCCATTGAGGCAGGGCTCATTGTGAAGGTCAACACCGTTCTGATCCCTGGTGTTAATGATAAGGAGATTCCCTTTCTATCATGGCTTGCCGGCAGAACAGGGGCTGAGCTTCTGAATATAATTCCCCTTATTCCGCAGGCTGAATTTGAAGGCCTTCAGCGGCCATCACGTGAGGTGATAAACAGGCTGCGTGATGAGTGCAGGCAGCATATACCCCAGATGACCCACTGCAGGCAATGCAGGGCGGATGCATTCGGCACCATCGGTGAAGATAAGGACATGGAGCTTGAGGTGATAAATGCAATGATTGGTGAGGACTACTGTGAGATGGTTTCGTAGTCTTGAATTCAGGCGGGGTTTTTCTTTTTCCATACTGCTGGTTTTTTTATCATTCCTTGTCGTCGGGGGTCGTAATGCAGAGGCAGCGGAGTCCCTGACCGTATCTGCTGCCATGAGTCTGAAAAATGCCTTTGTAGATATAGGCCGGGTGTTTGAGGCGAAACACAGGGGGGTGAAGGTCTATTTTAATTTTGCCGGCTCCGGTACCCTCAGCAGGCAGATAGAGTCCGGTGCCCCGGTTGATGTATTTGCCTCTGCCTCAGTGCGGTATATGGATGAAGTGGAGGGGAAGGGTTTTATAATAGAGTCCTCAAGGCGCAATTTTGCGGGCAACAGCATTGTCCTGATTGTGCCTTCAACCTCTATGGTTCGGATCAGCTCCCTCCGCGGTCTTTTGAATGAGGGGATAAGGAGAATCGCCATAGGCAATCCGCGGACAGTCCCTGCAGGGGAATACTCTGAAGAGGTATTAAAGCACCTTGAACTCCGGGACAAGCTCAGGGATAAACTGATCTTTGCCGGAAATGTAAGACAGGTGCTGGACTATGTAGCCCGTGGAGAGGTGGATGCAGGTATGGTGTATGCCTCCGACGCAGGGGCAAGGCCTGATGAAGTGAAGATTGCCGCCGAAGTGCCGGCTGAGAGCCACAGGCCTGTGCTCTATACTGCAGCAGTAGTCAGGGGCACGGGAAATAAAGCACTGGCAGGGGAATTTATCGAGATGGTCACTTCAGGGAAAGGCCAGAAAATACTGAGTGATTACGGATTCATACCGTTACGGAAGGAGGGACCTTGAGCGCCATAAATGATGCAACACTGTTTTCATTGAGACTGTCCCTTCAGGTGGCAACAGTGGCCACTGTGCTGGTGATGCTTGTGGGGATATCCGTTGCCTATATACTTGCGAGAAAGGATTTCAGGGGCAGGGTATTGCTGGACATCCTTATCACCCTCCCCCTGGTATTGCCGCCCACGGTTACGGGTTATTATCTCGTCATCCTCTTCGGAAGAAACGGCTTTATCGGGAGGTTTTTTTATGACCTGACGGGGTGGAGCATCATGTTTACATGGTATGCCGCGGTACTTGCCTCCTTTGTAGTGGCCCTGCCCCTGATGGTAAAGACTGCACGGGCGGCAATCGAGTCTGTTGATAAAAACCTTGTAAACGCCTCATACTCCCTGGGCCATTCGGAGCTTGAGACGGTTTTTAAGGTCATTCTGCCGCTCTCCAGGAAGGGCATAATTGCCGGGGTTGTCCTCTCTTTTGCAAGGGCCCTTGGTGAGTTTGGCGCCACGTTGATGATAGCAGGCAATATCCCCGGCAGGACGGATACCATGCCCCTTGCCATATATACACTGGCAAACAGCGGCGAATGGTCAACGGCAAACTTTATGGTCCTGTTTCTTACGCTGATCTCCGGGGTCTTCCTTTATATAACAACCAGGGTTGGAATGAGGGCTGTATGATGGGGTTATCGGTCAACCTGTTAAAGAAGGTGAGGGGATTTACCCTTGATGTGCAGTGGGAGGTTGAAGACGGCATGGCCGTGCTTTTTGGATTTTCAGGTGCGGGAAAATCCATGACCCTGCAACTGAT
>CAZXDE010000165.1:0-2514 GCA_964639515.1 uncultured Thermodesulfovibrio sp. | reverse complement strand
GTTATCGAGCCGTGGAATGTTATTCTCCTCAATGACGACCGGCATACTTTTGATGAGGTGATTGCTCAGTTGATAAAGGCTACAGGATGTTCGCTGGACCAGGCAAGAGAGATTTCATGGCAAGCACATACACAGGGAGAGGCCCTTTGTTATACAGGACCAAGAGAGCGTTGCGAACATGTAGCCTCCATACTGGAGGAGATAGAGCTCAGGGTAAGACTGGAGCGTGCATAAAAGACTGTTCAGGATTCAAAATTTGTTTGTGTAATGGTACGAAGATTATACCTTTGTATATGGGACAAAACCATAGCTTTCATATATCTCCTGTGCCTCTCTGGAGAGGATAAAAGAGAGGAACTTCTCTGCATTTTGAGGGTTCGGTGCATTCCTGAGTTTAGTGATATAATAATTTACCCGGTGTCGCTGATCAAACCTTTCTCCCACCTCTACAACCTCAAACCCAAGTCCCTCCCTCCTTGCATGCACAGCCTCAGTTGCCCAGACAGGCCCGACGTCCACAGTCCCCTTTCTCAGTCTCAGAGGCGTTTCCCTGTGATGGACAATTGTGAGAATGGTGCTGCCCTCAGCCCTCTTTTCCTCCATTATCCTCCTGACAAGTGCCCTGCCCCCGGCCCCTTCATACATATCTGCAATATATTTTGTAATGTCTTCGAGTGCTCCCGGTTGTGATATGCGGACATCGTCCCTGCCGAGGTCATTGACAGTTTTGATATTGGCCGGATTCCCCTCCGGCACCATAAGAATAATCCTGTTATGGAGGTATATGTGGTATTCATCAACAAGTCCCCGACCGGCCAGTTCTTCTATTGCATCTTTTGTTCCCGAGGTGTATATGTCGGGTCTGCCGGTTATCATCCTGCCCTGAAACAGGGCGCCGCCGGCAAGTATCTGTCTCAATTCAAGGCCCGGCGGAAGGGTTTCATAAAAGATCTTCTCTACCTCAGGATATCTTTTCTTGAATGCCCCAAGCAGCTCTTCCATAACCATGTACTGATTCCCGGCCATAAACAGGACGAGCTGGGCCTCTTCCATTATCTCCAGGTTATGCAGGTCGTCCCTGCGCGTTGACGGTATCTCGGGATATTCTTCCTTTTTTGATAGCGTTGCCATGACTATTGTTATTATAGTCCCGGGAAACGATTGCGTCAAGGGCTGACCGTCAAGCCAGCCTGTTAGCAAGTCAGCCTGTGCTATAATGAAGGGGATGACTTACTCGGAGGCAATAAAGCAGGGTTTTAAAGTTGCAAACCGTAACTGGCAACTTGTGCTTGTCCGGATTGCAGTGACAGTGCTGAGCTGTATAGGGTTCTTCTTCATCGTGGCAATCCCTCTTGTCATTGCGTTATTAATAATAGGGATCAGCCCTGTGTTTCTCTCCGAGATTGAAAGTTCCCCTGATATCCTCATGACCCAGTACTTCGGCATAGTAGTTGTTGGCGGTCTCCTGCTGCTCATTTATATACTCATTGTGTCCACAGCAGGGATTTATGCCTTTGCCGCTGCAGCAGGAACTCTTGCGCGTACTGTCAGGGATGAGTCACAGAAATTCAGCATGAAGGTCTTCTTTGAAGAAGGAAAGCGGCTTTTTTCGCCCATGCTCAGATTTATTAGCATTATGGGGCTTGTTGCTATAGGTATTATAGTGTGTTATGCAATCTCGGGCGTAGTTGTTGCGGCCGTCATTACATACGCAAAGTCACAGTCCCTTGCTCTCTCCATGTTCCTGGGTGTCTTTTTTGCCCTCGTAGGAGTTATTTCAGGGTTCTTCATCCTCTTCGGCCTTCTCTCATTGGCTGTTTATGGCCTGGCTGCCATTAGCCTGAAGGGCTCAAGACCGGCGGCTGCCGTAACTGAAACAACAAGATATTTATTGAAAAATCCCTCTGCCTTTTATCTTTACGTAATAATGGCATCTCTCTATATAATCTTCAGCCTCATCCTTGCATTGGCCGGATTGCCGCTGAAGGTCGTTCCATTTATCGGGTTGCTCCTGAGCCTCCCGTATCAGCTCCTGATCTATGCCCTGCAGGGATATGCCGGGCTCTTTATACTTGCAGTAGCCTTTGTTTATTATTATCAGACGGAACTATCAAGCCTGACAGAGGATTCAGGAGATGCAGAGGTTGCCGGAACAGAATCCTGAATATTTATATTTTAACGTGAAAACGTCCACTCAGGGGACTGATATTTCTGCCTCTGAAACCGGAGGGCAAGTACCTTCTCCTCTTCAGTCAGCCCCATCGGCAGGAGCCTTACCTCAAATATTTCTTCAAAGGCCTTTAAAATCGCTCCCTTTAATTCATCAGGAGACAGTGTGGGCAAATGATCCGTCAGCCCCGTCATGGTTAAGGATATTTTTTTGGCATCAGCGTTCCTGAAGACCCGCTCCATGAGCCCCGGGTCTATCACCATCTGGATAGAGCCCTGCTGGAGGAACCCCTCCTTCCACCGCTTCTGTGCCGAGCCGATCACCTTCCTCTTGTTGATGGAGAG
>CAZXDE010000164.1:0-2533 GCA_964639515.1 uncultured Thermodesulfovibrio sp. | reverse complement strand
GAATCAAAACCATAATGGGGTATTTTGTACGGCTGAATATCCGTTGAGGGAATCCATATCTGTGTAGATGGTGTGGCATTGGCGATGCCGGAAAATAAAACTAAAGCCATGATGCTTACAGCTAATATCCTGAGAGTCTTCATGCTATCCTCCTATAATTTCCTGGTTTTTAATCTTTGTATTTTGATTTCCATCTCTGCTTTTTCATTGCGCTTTTCACAATTCCATCCTTTACTCAAAAAAACTCACAAAAGTCCTTCTACACATCACCTCCTTAAATATTGTTAAACAGGCCCCAGGGGTCCTATCGCTCAAGGGAAGTCCCCTCCGCCTTTCCCATTTCCGACTTGATGCCGTATTTCCTGATCTTATACCCTATCATCCTCTCGGTAATTCCCAACGTCCTTGCTGCCTTTGCCTTGATCCAGTTGCTCTCCCTGAGGGCATTGAGTATCTCCCCCCTCTCCAGGTCTTCAATCTTGTGCTTCAGGGAATCCATTGTCTTTCACCTCATAAGTACTATTAACTAAAACTTAACGTCATTAATGCCAAAACCGTGCCACCTGATAACCCTTTGATTTATTTGACTTTTAAGTTCCAGTGCAACCATACAAAATTGTATGAGGCTACAATTTTGTAATTATCATACGTTTTTGTTTGTTTCTTGATGGTATCAACCGGGCAACCGGTCCATCACTGTTTTTTCAGAGTCCGGCAAGACAGACAGGCCGGCAACTTGATATAATCAACCCCATGACGGAAAGCAGGAAGATTGCAAGGTCAGCCTCCCTTATCTCCTTTGCTACCTTTATCAGCCGTATCCTCGGATTTGTCAGAGACGTGGTAATAGCCGGCTTTTTCGGTGCAACCGGTCTTTCCGACACCTTTTTTGTGGCCTTCCGCATCCCCAATCTCTTAAGGGAGCTGTTTGCCGAGGGCTCAATGTCGTCAGCCTTTATTCCGGTGCTTACAGAGACCAGGATAAAAAAAGGAGAGGAAGAGGCCCGGAGGCTTGCAAGAATAACCTTCACATTCATACTCATTGTTGTTGGATCAATATGCGTTGCAGGGATTATCTTTGCCCCTGTAATAGTCAGGGTCATAGCCCCGGGGTTTACCCAACCTGATCAGTTGGCCACCACAGTGCTTTTGACGAGGATAATGTTCCCCTTCCTCTTATTGGTCAGCCTTGCAGCCCTGACAATGGGTGTCCTGAATGTTGAGAGGGTATTTTTTATACCTGCCCTTTCATCTGCATGGTTTAACATCGCGATAATCTTTACAATAATCCTGCTGTCATCCCATCTCAGCAGGCCGATCCTCGCTGTTGCCATCGGGGTCACAGTGGGGGGGATCGTGCAGTATGCCACGCAGATACCCTTGTATCTGAGAAAGGGCTACACCTATGGGATAGATACCAACTTCAGGAACGAAGGGCTTAAAAGGATGGCGATACTGGTGCTTCCGTTAACCCTCGGCCTTGCAGTATCACAGATCAATATATTCGTAAGCACTATACTGGCATCCTTTCTGCCGCAGGGAAGCATTGCTTACCTCTATTATTCCATGCGCCTCATTCAGTTTCCCGTAGGGATATTCGGGGTTGCCATGGGGATGGCCGCCCTGCCGGCGCTCTCATCACACGCTGCAAAGGGTGACATGGAATCATTGGGAAAGGATTTTTCCTCTACCCTCAGGCTCCTCTTCTTTATAACCGTTCCGTCAATGGTGGGCTTGATTGCGTTGAGATATCCGATCGTCAATCTACTCTTTCAGCGGGGTGAGTTTGATTACACTGCTACTGAAGGCACTGCCTTTGCCCTTCTCTTTTATTCACTGGGCATATGGTCCATGGTGGGTGTGAGGGTTGTGGTAGTGGCATTCTACTCAATGCAGGATACCCGCACCCCGGTAAAGGTGGCCCTGCTCTCCCTGGCAACGAACATTATCCTGAGCCTCCTGCTCATGGGGCCGCTGAAACACGGCGGGCTTGCACTTGCAAACTCCGTAGCATCAGGTGTCAACTTTTCCCTCCTCTTCTTCCTCCTCAGCAGGAGAATAGTCAGTGTGGATTACAGGAGGGTGTTGACCTCTTTCTCAAAGACCCTCATTGCCTCCATCATAATGGGCCTCACAGCATGGTCAATACTGCATGGCCCCCTGTGGAGGGGCAACGGAGAGGTGCTTAAAAAGAGTCTCTACCTCGGGGGAACCATCCTCTTATGTGCAGGTCTCTACTTCCTCCTTGCCATGATACTGAAAAGCGAAGAGGTCAAAACACTTTTTAATATGTTCAGGAGGAAGGGGGTCAGGTCTCAACATTCAACATAACTGTCCGTCTTCTTACTTCTTTCCTATCTTGTCTTCATACCTTTTACATGCCACTGATACTGCAGCATAGTCCATCCGGAACATCTCGCCTATCTCTTTGAGGCTCAGTGATGTATATCTCTTCAGCAGGTAAAGTGCCATCTGACGATACATATTTCCACGTTTCTTGCTGAATATCTCTTCACGGCTGATCGAAAGTTCC
>CAZXDE010000163.1:0-2573 GCA_964639515.1 uncultured Thermodesulfovibrio sp. | reverse complement strand
CAGGTGTTACAGGCAGAAGCTTCCGGATAAACCAGTCGTCTCATATTGTACCTGTTGTACCCCCCGGATAACCTTGGTTGATCGAACCGCCGGAATATAAATACCTGAAGTGTTTATGATATTATAATATATTGAATCAGGTTCAGAATGACCATACGGTCACTTCTTGGGCGGTTAGCTCAGTTGGGAGAGCGCCAGAATCGCACTCTGGAGGTCGGGGGTTCGACCCCCCTACCGTCCACCAGACAAGAAAACCTGCCGGTGCCGTTTCAACAAACATCCTTATAACCTCATACCGGGATACCGGTAAATCCGGATAGAAATTGCATCAGCCCGTAATTTTTGAGACAGAGCTCCTGAGCTCTCCCAGACGGGTCAAAAATTCTTCCCTGCTCCTGTGACCCATAAATATCCCTACCAACTCAGCAATCCCTGAATCCTTCGCAATCACATGCTCCTCGTTTAATCTCAGGAAGGTCTCAAGCCTCCTGTAATACTCATAGGCATTTAAGAGGGTTTCTCTTTCTCCGGCATTCAGTACCCCTTTTTTTGCCAGCCTGTTAATCGCCGCAGGGGTGTTTTGAACCAGTATCTCCGGGCTTTCACGAACATGCTGAAGTTGCAAAAACTGGACATAAAACTCTATCTCCTCAATCCCCCCCGGCCCAAGCTTGATATCCATGCCCACTGCCTCCTGTGACAGCTCGCTGACTATCCGCTGTCTCATTGCATGGATATCTTCCCTCTTTACCTCTTTTCCCCGCTGCATTAACACTTCCCTTCCCATCTCCATAAATGCCCTTCCAGCCCTCATGTCCCCTGCAACAGGTCTTGCCTTCAGGAGTGCCTGCAGCTCCCAGGGGTGTGCGCTCCTGAGATAGTAGTTCCTGTATCCGGCGATATCCTTGATAAGTGCCCCCTTTGAACCATCCGGCCGCAACCTTACATCCACATTGTAGAGCATCCCATTGTCAGTGTAAGTGGTGAGGGTCTTTACCACACTCTCTGCAGTCCTTACTCCATCCGGGATATCCGAGAGGAAGATTATATCAAGGTCAGAGCCAAAGGTTAACTCCCTTCCCCCGAGTTTTCCCAGGCCAATGATTGAAAAACCCTGATTATTATTTGTTCTCTCAAGGATTATCTCTATGATGGCGTCTGCAAGGTGTGAGAGATACCTCAGCAGGTCATGTATTGTGAGGACATCCATGAGGAAGAAGAGGCCCAAACGGATCTCTTCAGCCCTCCTGTACTCCCCGATGGCCTCCAGAACCCCTGCTCCAAAGCGGACATTCCTCCGTAGCTCTTCCTCCACCTGCTTCTTTGTCTTCCTTATAATTAATCCCTCAACCAGTGTATCAAGGTACCTGTTACTGCTCAAAAAGACCCTTGTAAGGTATGAACTGAGGGAGAAGAGCTTAACCATTGCATCAATCAGCCCCTTATGTTCCGCCACCCCTGTAAGGTACGCCTCTTTTTCTCCAAGCACTGCTATGAAACTCTCAAGTCCCTTTAAAACCCTGTCGGGACTTTCTGCATTAAAAGCCTTTTCCAGAAATTGCGGGACAACCCTTCTCAGGACGGCCCTTTCCTTCTGTGTTTTAAAAGTGCGCATCTGGTCCCTCACCTTCCGCAGGTGTATAATGCCTGCCTGTGGAGCCTTAACCCCCCTGAATAACAGATATCCCATGAGCTCATCATCGGCAAGGTCACCCTCAAGAAGTGTAAGGGCCTCGGCATGAAGGTCCTCTTCCGTGCCGAGCAGGGAGTTATACATATTCTTTACCTGCATACGCCTCAGACGCAGGTCTGCAAGAAATTCAGCGGCTGAGCAGAACCCCATCATCCTTGCAAGCACCTCCGTCTCCTGCCCGGATGCCGGAAGTGTATGGGTCTGGAGGTCTTCTTTCATCTGGAGATAATGCTCAAGCCTTCTCAGATACAGATAGTTGTCCCAGAGTGTGGTGAGGTCCTCCTGCGGCACCAATTTCAACCATCTCAGCACCTGTATGGCGTTAAAAAGCCTGTGGGTCCTGAGCGCCCTGTTGTCACCTCCGTAGATGAGCTGAAAGGTCTGCACAAAAAACTCTATCTCCCTGATACCGCCATAGCCGCGCTTTATGTCATCTCTTGAAAAGGTCAAATCAATCCTTTTCTTGAGCCCGCGTATCTCCTCTATTTCGGAAAAATCAAGGCTTTTCCTCCAGACAAAGGGGCTGATTGCCTCCATAAATTTCCGTCCAAGCCCCATGTCACCGGCTACAGGCCTGGCCCTTATGAGCACCATCCGCTCCCACGTACGGCCCCATGATTCATAATATGTCTGATAGGAATCAAGCGGCAGTGTCAGCTCTCCCTTCTGTCCCTGTGGCCTGAGCCTGAGGTCCACCCTGTATGTAATACCATCCTCTGTAGGGAGTGAGAGCATCCTGTTGAGGAGCTCCATAACCCTGCAATAGAATTCATGGTTGCTTATCCTGTTCACCCTTACACCTGAAGGGTTCAGGATGCCCGGGGTCTGACCGTCCCGTTGACTGTAGACGGCAATCAAGTCAACATCAGAGCTGTAATTA
>CAZXDE010000162.1:0-2599 GCA_964639515.1 uncultured Thermodesulfovibrio sp. | reverse complement strand
ACCTGAGCATAAATAATTATAAAATACTTAACCATATCTGTCAAGTATTATTTCAGCAGGTTTGTCGGCAGGTTCGGAAATAGCGATTGAGAGATGGAAACTGACAGGTTTTCTATCAGCAGTTTTAGGGAGCAGAAGAGATAATAGAGCATCAGAGTCGTAGTCAGAAGAATGGAATTTCAGGAAAAGATTTAAGAGTTGTTTATTTCAGGTTTTGATTGATATAGGCAAGTGCACCATAGAGGCTCAGCTCGTCACCTAATTTTGCCTTTTCTACAATCGGAGGGGTAGGGAAGATGTTTAACGCCTCTTTTAAATAATAACGGACCCTTTCGACAGGGATGCCGATCTCGTTCATCATCGAGCCCCCAAGTATGATGATGTCGGGAGACCAGATAACGGTTATATTGTTGAGACCGTATGCAAGAAACCTTGCCCTGTCGTCCCAGAATTTCTCATCGGTAATCTCGTATGGCTTTTTCCCGCACTGTCTTTCTATGTCTGCCCCGGAAATATAATTTATCAGATATCCCCTTTCGCTCCACCCTGGACAAAGGGCATTACCTGCATCAATTATCTGTGCTCCGGGTTCAAACCCCATCGCACCTTCATCAATTTTACCGTTTACTACTCTCGCCCCGCCAACGCCCGTGCTTACGGTAATATATACGACTATGGGATAGCCCCTGCCTGCTCCGTAAATTGCCTCTCCGAGTGTGCCCATTGCTGCATCGTTTTCAATATGGGCAACGGTTGTCAATGCCTTCTCCAGCGCATCCTTTAGAGGCTTGTTCCACCAGCCTGGTATATTTGGGCCGCCAACGGCCATTGTCTTGTCTTTATCCAGGGGCCCCGCTATCCCGCCTACAACAGCATCAATCCTTTCACCCCCGGCAAGCTCAAGGGCTGCACCCTTAAAAACCTCTATCCCCTTTTCAAACTCTTTCGGGGTGGCAAGATTTCTGATCTCACCAAGTGCCTTGCCGTCTACTGAGGCAACAAGGCGCATGTTTGTCGCTCCTATATCAAAAAGTATGTACATGGTAGTAATTATTTTACCTTATCTTGAGGATAGTTTTGCAACTTCCAGGTCTGTCGACAAAAAAACCGATCAACTTTTGGAAAGGGGCATGGATACGGAGTTTGAACGGTTTCAAATTATCACTTTTGACTCACCCGGATGGTGAGTCGTGATAATTTCCTCGGAGTTCCGGCTGGACGCCGGGACGAGAATGAGTGAAAACTCTGTGTCCGTGTCCCTTTCCTTTTCTCAATCACTATTTTGGGACAACTTCAGACAGTTCCATGTCAATATACATATCCCCTCTGAGTTCCTTCAGAATAGCTGCCGGCACTTCTGAAACCGGCCTGTCTTCCTGCATGTGGCGGAGTGCCTCAGCCTTTTCCCCACCGGCAGCAAAAACAAATGCCCGGTTAATCAGTTTCAGGAATGTGTTTGTTGTTGTCACCCTCTCGGGATATGGTGTCTTGCCTGTTGCATCATAGGCCGTAACCCATCTTTCACTGTTAAACAGGGTGTCAAACCTCTCTTTGTCCTCAGGAAAGGGCATTATGCCCGAGGTATGCCCATCGGGTCCGATACCAATAGTTGCTATAATCTCTCCTTCAGGATTGTTTTTTCTCCACTCCCTCAATTTCTCTTCAAAATAATCAGCCAAGGCCTTCTGTGTCTGTCCCGGCCGGACACCTGTATCAATAAAGGCACATCCGGATTTCAGAGCCTTCCTGTAAAAGTCCGTCCTGGATAACTGGGAAAAATTATTGTTTTCGCCCTTTATGTCGTATCGTTCATCCAGAACGCCAATAGTCAGATAGTCTCCCAATATGCCGTCTGCAATGAAATCGAGTATTGCAAGTGAAGACCCGCCGGAACTCAAAAACAGGACTTTCCTGCCCCCTCTTTGCGCATCGGACAGGTAGCGGGAAATATCATCAGCAACCTGCCTTGCTGCCTCAGCCTTGTCCTTAAAAATATTTATCCTGAGTTTTCCGGTTTTTCTGATCATTATTATTCAATGAACATATATTTTAGTGCCGATATGCAGCCTCGGAGCGAGAACAAACCTTCCTGTCAGCAGTTCTTATCTGCTTTTGTTAATCTTTTCAGGAGGATATCTTCCACGTTTTGACGGGCATCGAGAACTGAAACAATATAGATATTGCTTTCAGCTACTCTGTACATCAGCCTCCAGTGAGTTATAATCAGTTCACGATATTGGGTAATCCCCTGCTCTCGTAACTCAGGGACTATTCGTCCCTGTTGGGGTGAGACGTTGAGGCTGTTTGCCTTGTTTTTTGTTTTCCTGAATATTTTTGATGCATTGGACCGACTGTCCCGGATGATGTATTCAATAATGTCGATTAAATCATTTTCAGCAGTTTCCGACCAGACAACTTTGAACTTTTGCTTCATTTCTCACGTAGCATATTTTCTATTTTTTCGAAGACATCGTCCTGACTTTTAACTTTTCCTCTTTTAATATCCTCTTCTCCTTGCGAAATCAGTTTAAGAATTCCAATGGTGTTTCTCATGTTTTCATAACTTTGAGGGTCTTGAAGAACAGCTCTGGGTTCACCG
>CAZXDE010000161.1:0-2653 GCA_964639515.1 uncultured Thermodesulfovibrio sp. | reverse complement strand
CCTTTTAAGGAGTGCCTTTGCAACGGGTTTTCTGTCTTTCCGTGCAACACCATAAGTGAGCAGCAACTCAAGGGCCTCATAGTCCTGAAGGCCCTTTATGCCGTTTTCAATAAACCTCTTCTGGAGGCGGTTCCGGTGTCCGAGATAATGGGAGGCGCTGTCATTGGGTTTCATTAATTCTGTAATCCACAAAGACCTTCAGGTCTTCCCTTAGTGTGTGATAGACGGAACAATACTTTTCATGGGATAAAGAGATCGCCCTCTGCACTTTTTTCTCTGTTATGCCATCCCCTGACAGGTGAACGGTCATCCTGATTGTCTTATAGTACTGAGGCGGGGTTGGGTTTCTCTCTCCCTCCAGGTCGATCTTGAAGCTCTGCAGCTTGCATTTCATTTTCTGGAGAAAGGAGACCATGTCAATGCCCATACAGCCGGCAAGGCTCAGGAGCAGGCTCTCTGTGGGCATGCAGCCCCACTCAACCCTGGCGTCAAAATCTATCTCATAGCCCCTCTGGGTCCTTCCGACAAAGATAAGGTCTTTGTCCCAGGTGAGGGTCCCCTTTGTATCTATGGCAACCTTCTTTTTATACCCTTCCAATGAATCCTCAAGTGTCTCGATCTCCTCGGCATTGCTCATTCTTTAACACCTCCCTGATAATTGATAGTTTTTTTTTGTGACGTAGTGGAACATTCAGTTATGGAATTTTATAACAACGGGCGTTATTGTTTCAACCAGGGATATTTCTTTCAGGATTGCCGGGAGAAACCCTGTCAACTGTGGAAAGGGGATACGGGTATAGAGTTTGAACGGTTTCAAATTATCACTTTTGTCTCACCCGGAAGGTGAGTCGTGATAATTTCCTCGGAGATAGACAGGATGTCTGTCGAGAATGAGTGAAAACTCTATACCCGTATCCCCTTTCTTCTATTACCATTTTGGAGTTCTTTGTCTTTAAATACACCCTTTTAGGTTAAACTTAATGTATGGAACGGGATGGTGGAGAAAATAGGGTAATCATAATTACCGGCCCCACGGGAGTGGGCAAAACAGGCTTTTCACTGCTAATGGCTGAGGCATTCCGGACAGAGATTATAAGCGCTGATTCAATGCAGATTTACAGGGGGATGGACATCGGTACTGCAAAGCCTTCCCCGGAAGAGAAAGAACGGGTCAGACACCATATGATAGACATTGTTGATCCCTCGGAGACCTATAGTGCAGGCAGATATTTGAGAGACGTGACCCCCCTGATAGAATTGCTTCATAATAAGGGAAAGCTCCCGATCGTTATTGGCGGTACAGGACTTTACATAAAGGCCCTCACAAGAGGGCTCTTCTCTGCACCGGAGGCTGATCCTGAGTTAAGGTCTGCCTTGCTCAGGCTTGAGCACAGGATTCCGGGGAGACTGTATCAGGAGCTGTTGAAGATAGACCCTCAGCGGGCCTGCTCTGTTGAGCCTGCAGACAAGAGGAGGATTATCCGTGCCCTTGAGGTCTCCTTAAAGGCCGGCAGACCTATATCCGAGCTGCAGAGGGAATTCACCTCGCCCCTGCCCTATGAGTATATAAAGATAGGGCTTACAAGGGACAGAAAGGAACTCTACAGGTTGATTGAAGAGAGGGTTGAAGATATGTTTACCCGCGGATTGGTTGATGAGGTTGCAGGGCTCCTGAGAATGAATCCCTCGGAGACCCCCCTTCAGGCTATCGGGTATAAGGAGGTTTTCGGATACCTCAGGGGAGAGCTGGGGCTTGATGAAACGAAACTGCTTGTAAAGCGTGCAACAAAGAGGTATGCGAAGAGACAGTTTACATGGTTTAAAAAAGAGGACGCTATCCAGTGGGTAGATATTACCGGTCTGTTTTCGCCTGAAGAGGTTTTTGAGAAGGTGGGGAGAGAGACCGGGGCCATTATTAACCGTTTTTCCTCTACCCGGAATGTGCCGTAATCACTAAAAGCGCGGAAGCTGCATTCATTGTGATGAACTCATCAGTATTACGAAATCCTCGCTGAGACATTTAGTTGGCTTACGTTTTTCCGAGAAAAATTGAGCAATTGTAATTATGCAGGAACTTGACCTGTGTCACTGCAGGTTCCGATTAAATCCTGCCCTATAACCTGTTTTTCAGTTGGTAATTTTACCCTTGCCTTTGGCTAATACTTGTGCTAATATATTTTCACTATCAGGGGTCATGTAGAAGGGACTTGACTTCACCTGAGGTTTCTTCCCTGTTTACGCTCATACCGCTCGTAAACTTAACTTGTATAGTAGTGGCCGAGAGAACGGCCGTCATATCTGTTACTACACTATGCAACATTAAATACAATACTTGGGGAAAAATGCATACACTATCTCAAAACAAGGATGCAACTTTTAACAGCAGCTATGCACTTGATAAGGAATGCGAGTCTGCAAAAAGGGCCCTTAAGCGAGAGTTTGGATTAAGACGGATCCTGGGCGAAAGCAGGGTTGTACAGGAACTCCATGAAAAGATAGACCGTATATCCTCATGTGATGTCAATGTCTTGATATCCGGTGAGACCGGAACAGGAAAAGAACTGGCAGCCAGGGCTGTTCATTATCTAAGCAGCAGGGCCTGTAAGCCGTTTATCCCACTGAACTGCGGTGCTATTCCGGAAAACCTTTTTGA
>CAZXDE010000160.1:0-2698 GCA_964639515.1 uncultured Thermodesulfovibrio sp. | reverse complement strand
TACGTGACAGGATACACCTGCTTGAGAGGGAGCTGAAAAAACTCTCCGAGGCAAGAAAGCAGCGAAAACACCGCAGGATCGAGAAGGGTATTCCGATAGTCTCTATTATCGGATATACAAATGCCGGCAAGTCCACCCTGCTGAATAACCTTACCAACAGCAGAACTTTTACCGAGAAGAGGATGTTTGCCACGCTCGACACCGCAAGCCGGAGATTGAGGTTTCCAAAGGAGCGTGAAGTTATAATTACAGATACGGTCGGGTTTATAAGGGACCTTCCAAAAGACCTTATGACTGCATTCAGATCGACCCTTGAAGAGCTGGAAGATGCAGACCTCCTTATCCACCTTGTGGATGCATCGAGTGACAGGTTTGAGCAGCACATAGAGTCGGTTGAGAGGCTGCTGGATGAATTGGGACTCTCCGGCAAGCACAGGTTGCTGGTCTTTAACAAGATTGACAGAGTTCCCGGGGAAGAGATTAACAACCTCTGCAACAGGTATAGGGCAATCGCTGTCTCAGCCATGGACAACAGGACATTTTTGCCCCTCCTTGAGGCAATTGAGGAGTATCTGTGGAGTGATAAATTGGCAAAGGCCATGGGTTAGAGATTAAATTTATGGGCATGGAATTCAATCCAAAGTGGATTGCCTGGGAGATAACACGAAGGTGTAATCTCAGGTGCCTGCATTGCCGCTCTGCCTCAGAAACGGTTGTGCAGGAGCACCCGGATTTCTCAACAGAGGCTGCCTTCAGGGTACTGGACGACATTTCAGGTTATTGCAAACCTGTTATTGTGCTTTCAGGTGGCGACCCCCTTATGCGCGGAGATGTCTTTGATATAGCCAGGTATGGGACGGAAAAGGGTCTCAGGATGTGTCTTGCAACAAACGGTGTTCTGGTAGATGACGGGAAGTGCAGAGAGATGAAGGCTGCAGGGATAAAGATAGTTTCCCTGAGTCTTGATGGTTCTACTGCAGAGGTGCATGACAATTTCCGCGGGCAGGCCGGTGCTTTTAAAGGCGCGCTAAGGGCTGCAGGACTGTTCAGGACGCACGGGATAGAGTTTATTATAAATTCCTCTTTCACAAAACGTAATCAGACGGATATTCCCCGTGTATACAAACTTGCTAAAAGTCTTGGTGCCACAGCATGGTACATGTTCATGATCGTGCCTACCGGAAGGGGTGAAGAGATGATGAAGGAACTTATCTCAAAGGAAGATTACGAAGAGATACTTCAGTGGCATTACCGGATGGAGAAGGATGAACGGCAGATGCTCGTGCGTCCGACCTGTGCCCCCCATTACTACAGGATCGTCCGGCAGAAGGCCCGTGAGGACGGAGAAGGATTTGAGAGGAGGTCCCTCAAGTTTTCAACCGGTGGTGCCAAGGGCTGTATTGCAGGTCAGGTTATATGCCTTATAGATGTGGATGGCAATATACTGCCATGCAGTTATTTTCCTCTGCCGGCTGGTAATGTATTCAGACAGTCCTTCAGAGACGTATGGGAGAACTCCGGGCTCTTCAGGGAACTGAGGGATTTTAAGCGTTATAAAGGCCGCTGCGGCTCCTGTGAGTATATAAACGTCTGCGGTGGGTGCCGGGCAAGGGCGTACGCAGTCTCAGGAGATTACCTTGACGAAGAGCCTTTCTGCGGTTATTTGCCTAAGAAACACAGATGATCACTGATGGAGAAGATTACAGATGATTTCAGATAAAAGAGGAATGATTGCAGAAGAGAATGCGGAATATATTTTTGAGAATTTGACATACAAGGTTATAGGGGTTCTTTATGAAGTTCATAAAGAGTTGGGTAGCGTACATAAGGAAATTATTTATCATAAGGCAATTGCTATAGAATTAGCTGAAAAGGAAATTCCTTTTGTAGAAGAAAAACCCATAGATGTTAGGTACAAGGGAAAGAAAGTCGGGGTATACATGCCTGATTTCGTTATAGATGATAAAGTTATTTTAGAAATTAAGGTGGCACCGGCTATTACAAAAGCTATTAGAGACCAGGTCTATTATTATGTGAAAGGCACAAGCTATAAGCTTGTATTACTGGCTAACTTTGGGACAAGTAAAGTTGGAATAAAAAGGCTGATTTACACTGATAAATAACACGGATGATCACAGGTATCTGTGTTTTCATCTGTGATCATCTGTGTTTAGTACGGAGGTTTTTATGAACGATACTTTTCTCAGGGCCTGTCGTGGCGAAGATGTGGATTATACACCTGTCTGGATAATGCGTCAGGCTGGCAGGTACCTGCCCCAGTATCAGAAGGTCAGGACCAGGGTGAACTTTCTTACACTCTGCAAAACCCCTGAACTCGCTGCCGAGGTGACGCTGCAGCCGGTGGACCTCATAGGTGTTGATGCTGCCATACTGTTTTCCGACATCCTGATACCCCTTGAGGCGATGGGGATGAAGCTCCGGTTCTATGAAAAGAAGGGGCCTGTTATGAGCAATCCGGTAAGAAAAGTGGAAGATGTCGAGAGGTTGAGGGTGCCTGTGCCGGAGGAGAGTGTCCCTTTTGTACTTGAGACAATCAGGATACTTAAGAGGGAATTGAGGCGGAAGGTTCCTCTTATAGGCTTTGCAGGTGCTCCCTTTACCCTTGCCACTTATATGATTGAGGGTGGCGGGTCAAAGAACTTTATTAATACCAAGACCCTGATGTACAGGGAGCCTG
>CAZXDE010000159.1:0-2698 GCA_964639515.1 uncultured Thermodesulfovibrio sp. | reverse complement strand
GATGTTGCCAGTGCCACAATTGCTGCAAAACTCTTTAACGGGCTTGTCAGATTAAAGGGTAATCTCAAAATCGCCCCTGATATTGCACGGAAATGGAGTATTTCAGGAGATGGTCTGAGATATACTTTTTTCCTGAAAAAGGGAGTACAATTCCCTAATGGCCGTGAGGTGAGGGCCCGGGATTTCAAGTATTCCTTTGAACGTGTGCTTAATCCTGCAACAAAGTCACCAAATACCTGGGTATTTGACAAGGTCGTAGGGGCAAGGGAATTTTTAGAGGGCCGGGCCGGGGAGGTTAAGGGGTTTAGGGTAAAGAGTGATTACGTATTTGAGATTATCCTGAAAAGACCCTTTTCACCGTTTCTGAGTATGCTTACCATGACCCCTGCCTATGTTGTCCCTTGGGAAGAGGTGAAAAAGTGGGGCGTTGATTTTTCAAGCCATCCATCAGGCACAGGCCCCTTTACCTTAAAGGAATGGCTGCCTGACAGGGAGCTGCTGCTAAGGGGAAGGGCTGATTATTTTGACGGCAACCCCAGGGTCAGGGGGATTGCTTACAGGATTATCGCCGAGGACCTGACCGCTGTTACCGAATTTGAACTGGGCAATATAGATGTCATTTCATTGCCGGCATCGGCATATTCAAGGTTTAAGAATGACAGGAAATGGAGCCGATATATCATATCCCGTGAAGGACTGAACACCTACTACCTTGGGCTGAACTCATCAAGGCCCCCATTTAATGATCCCGAAGTCAGAAGGGCGGTTTCATACGCGATAGACAGGGAGAAGATTTTAAATACCTTCTATGAAGGCCGGGGCAAGCTGGCTGTGGGACCTGTCCCCGACCTGCTCAGGAGATGGGATATAAAGACTTCCGTTCGGTATGATCCCAAACTGGCAGGGAAGATAATCCGGGACAAGGGTTTGAAGGGAATGAAGGTGGATATGTATGTGAGTGCGGACAAGGAGGTGGTGGACCTGGCAGAGATAATCCAGGCATATCTTGGCAGGGTCGGGATCAATGTTAATATAAAGCAGTTGGAATGGAGCGCATATAAAGAGGCGGTAAACAAAGGGAAACCTGATATGTTCTGGCTGAGCTGGTGGGCAGACTATCCTGACCCTGAAAACTTCCTGTTTCCCCTGTTTCACTCTAAGAATATCGGGGCGGGAGGCAACAGGGTAAGGTATATCAACAAAGAGGTTGACTCACTGATTGAAAAGGGGCAGTATTCAGTTGATGAAAAGAAGAGGGATTACTTTTATCAAAAGGCTGAAGAGATTATAATAAAAGACTCCCCCTGGGTGTTTTTCTGGCATAAAACCGATTATGTAATAACGCAGCCGTGGATAAAGGGCTGCAGGGTGTATCCTGTTTACAGCATGGACAAGGGGATGGAAATAAAGACTGGTTTAGCTACGAATTTACACAAATGAACGCGAATTAAAGGATTAGGCCACAGAGGATTCAGGGAAAAGACAAGACAGAAGACTTTTAGCCGCAGATTTTCGCAGCTAAACGCCGATATTTATCAGGAAATTAAAATTTTAAAATTCTTGACAATCTGAGAAATCTGTGTAATCTGCGGATGAACAGTCTTTCTATTCGTGCTGATTCGTGTAAATTCGTAGCTAAAAAAGGAGGTTTGCTATCAAGGGCTACATTTTAAAGAGACTTATACTCCTGGTTCCCCTGATGTTTGCAATCACACTGTTTGCCTTCTTCCTGCTCAAGGCTCTTCCGGGAGACCCGGTGCTGGGGCTTGTGGGAGAGCGGGCCAGTCCGGAGATAATTGAAAGCATAAGGAAAGAGATGGGCACTGACAAGGGTTTTGTTAGCCAGTATATAGGTTATCTGAAGCTGCTGCTTCAGGGAGACCTTGGCAGGTCTTATTACACCAACAGGGATGTGCTGACGGATATCTCTCTGAAATTCCCCAACACCATGATGCTTGCCTTTGCCGCCATGCTTGTATCTGTTCCCTTTGGCATAGCCCTCGGGTTCCTGTCAGCCCTGTCAGCCAACAGGAAGTCAGGATTCCTTGAAAAACTTATTGATACCATTTCAATCTCCGGATTGAGTATCCCTGTGTTCTGGAGTGCGATAATCATCATGATGATCTTCAGCCTTAAATTAAAACTCTTCCCTCCCTCAGGCACAGGGGATATAAGGTTTTTGGTCCTTCCTGCAGTTGTCCTTGCCATACCTGCCGCGGCAACACTGGCAAGGGTTACAAAGACGACCGTGGTAGAGATACTGAAGATGCCTTATATAACCACAGCGAGGTCAAAGGGACTGTCTTTAACGAGAATAAACCTGATCCATGTACTGAGAAATGCCATTATCCCCATAGTCACCATCATCGGTCTTGATTTCGGCAGTTACCTTAACGGTGCAGTTGTCACGGAGACCATATTCGGCTGGGACGGCCTGGGCAGGTTTACAATGGAGGGGATAATAAAGAGGGATTATCCGGTGATAATGGGATGCATAATTGTCGGCACCGTGGTCTTTGTTATCGTAAACCTGATTACGGATGTAATCTATCACTATCTTGATCCGAGGATAAGGCTCAATGTCAAAAAGGGGTAAGCTGTCCATAATTATCGTTGCCGGCTTTTTTATCGTCTCACTCCTTGCACCGTTTCTGCCCGTTAATGACCCGTACAGGATTGACCTTGATTCAATAAAGAG
>CAZXDE010000158.1:0-2740 GCA_964639515.1 uncultured Thermodesulfovibrio sp. | reverse complement strand
TTACCACTTTGAGTCGAAAGAAAGTTCGAAAACTATATTATCTGTATTATTCCCTGGAATATGCCCGGAATCCCTGTCCTTTTCGTATCCACCTTTTAGAGACAGGTCAGTTCTCTTTGAAACCTTCTGCCTCAAGGCAAGAACAAACTCGTGGCTCACCTCGGGATTCTTTCCGGTCAGGCCCTTTTTCTCCCGGTCATAGTAAAATGAATACTTTGTAGTTCCTGTTCCGTAAAGGGATGTGCCGACAAAAAGGTCTTCTGCATCACTGCCCATATGATGGCCGATGAGCCTTCCCTTGTATGTATAGCCGCTTCTGTATATCTTGTGGTGATAGAGTATTTTCCGGGTTCGTGCGTATTCCACCCTCAGATCGATTGTATCAAGGTTAAATATCCTCGGCAGGTATATGCCGGCAAGATACCCTCCTTTAATCGTTATATTCCTCGATATGTCTTCTGCAGCTATCTCTCCATACAGTTGTAAAGGCTGCCATTTAAAGGGGAGGGTGATTTTTACATCAGCTGCAACATGCTGGTCATTTGGTACATCGGGTCCGTCATTTGGTATATCGTACCCGTTTACGAATGTCATTGTCTTATACCAGGCGTGAAAGTCTTCATCTTCGCCCCTTCCACCTAAAAAAAACGTCCTCTCAACCCCTATCTCAAAATAGGACACAGGCTTGAGATTAACACGAAGTCCCCAGAAATAAGGTTCAGGAAAGGCTCTGTCTGCCTCAAGCTGTGTCAGGAATGTGGTAAATTTAAAAAGACCGAGGTATTTAAATATCCACGGCAGGAGGAAGGGGTGCGGGTTGCCAAGTTTTATCATTGGCATTGGCTCAGGATTGTTTGAGAAAAGCATGGCCCCATGATACCCTGGCCCCCACCACAGTGAATCCTTGCCAAGCTCAAGCTCTAATCCCAGAAAATCAAGGGTGCCGTATATCCTTTTCATTGTCAGGTCTGTATCATCACCAGAGTACCTGAATTCGGGATTTATGTGGAAAGAAAAAAAACCAAGGTCAAGATTTGAAGAAAATCCTAATCTGACATTGCCCCCTTTTTTATAGAGGTCACCGTTATTGTTGTAGTTCAGAATTTTTGAGGAATTGGAGGAATTGTTTGAACCGGAGTATACATATTTACCATACAAGGTATCAATAGGTTTAATGAATCGTATACCCTCTATCTGAGCCCTGTACCTCTCTTTCAGGAAGGTTATAATTTGCAGGATATGGGGACTTTCCCCTTCGGAATTCCTTTCTGCTTCGAGTATAAGCCTTGCCACCTCGTTACGGTTTAGCGGTTTTGTCGTCAGAATTCCGCTCCGTATAAGGCCTTCTGCCTCAAGACGTAACAACTGGTCATATGTTATGCTGTTTATGTCGACATTGGTGGAGGCAATTGTATCCGGGGCAAATAAGAATATACTTATGACTATCAGCAGAGAACTAAAACGCAGCAATTGGAACTCCGGTGTATATAGTGAATTGAACAGAGCATTCCGCTATCCAAGCCGGACACTCTTTTATCTCTGGGTTCAGTACCAACTTATCTTTTTATAATAGCTTATTTGTCTGTAAAAGACAAGATTCCGGCAAGGAGATGGTGACCGTCAAAAGGTTGCTTTATAAAAGCTGAGTGGAGAGAACCAGGCCTGAAGAGAGCCCGGGGGCCGGAATATTTCAAGGGAATTACTCGTTAATATGGCTGCACAATGGGCAGGGCGGGTAGTAATACAGCCGGGGAGACAGAATGACAGAACTGCTTGACTACAAATACTTTGCCGGGGTTGTCCTCTTCACCCTCCTCCTTATCTATACCTATTACAGTGGGCAGAGGACAAACCTGAAAAAGATCAGGGGCACGGCCACCTCCCTTGAAAAGGCCCTCAACCCCAGCGAGAAGAGATACACCTGGCTTGGCGGGATGGTTGGATTCACTGCTGATTTCAAGGTTGAGGGTTTTGAGGAGGTTCAGGCAGTACTGACGCTCATTCCAAGACAGAGCCTCCTCTATATGCCCTTTGTACTGCTGCGCAGGGCTGAAGACAGGCTCCATATCCTGTTTTTTCTGAAGGAAAAACCTTCTGAGGAGTTACACATCATCCCCGTTGGAAAAAGACGCCCTCATATCCACCACAATATGGAACGGCTGAAGAAAGTTGTGGCGAGGCACGGGGGGCTGGAGGTCGAGATTCTGTATGAAAGGGATACTTCAGCAGCGTCAGGGATTGCAGTTGCCCTTGCTGACAGGCTTTCCAACGTAAAACAGATATCCCTCACTCCTGAAAGGGCCGTCTTTTACGTTGAATTGTTCGTAAAATCACGCACTCCCGAAGAATTAGAGGAGCTCCTCCGCAGGGTCTGTGATCTCATGAGCGCACATATCACCGGCCCGAGGTAGTAATCACCCGGCAAGACATGGCTGAATTTCAGAAAACTTTGAATAGTCTTTATTCCAATATTACAACAAAACATGCCATAAACAGAGATAACATGGTATTGTCGCCCTGGATATGCTCCCTGCACTGTTGACAAGACTCTCAATCTGTGCTAAAAGAGAGTATGTGGGAGTATTCTGAAAAGGTAAAAGAGCTCTTCCTTCATCTATGGAATGTTGACAGACTCGTAAAAAGTCCATAACTGTCATTGCGAGGAGCAAAGTGACAAAGCAATCTATTAACACCGATTTTCATACAGATATTGATACCCTAAATTCAAGAAGTAGCCCAT
>CAZXDE010000157.1:0-2789 GCA_964639515.1 uncultured Thermodesulfovibrio sp. | reverse complement strand
ACACAACGGGGCGTAGCGCAGCCTGGTAGCGCACACGGTTCGGGACCGTGCGGTCGCTGGTTCGAATCCAGTCGCCCCGACCATATTTTACCATCAGGAAACTTCCATGAATCTTCAAAGGGTTATAGAAAGGGCTGTCTGCAGACCTGTAGAGATCACCCTGACAAACAACAGAACAAGCATCGTCAGCTTTAAAAGAGAACAGGGCAGGGTCCTCCTGAGAGTCCAGCGTCTCTTTACCGAGGCCCCCCTGGAGGTAATCCTTGAGATAGCGGAATTAATCAGGAAACCTTCCATCAAGACACCCCTTGTCCATGCCTTCTTCAGGAAAAACCAGTGGAGGGTAAGGAAGAGGTCCAGGGCCCCTGACAGGGTCGAGCCGGAAGGAAGGGTTTATAATCTCCGTGAGATATTTGAGAAGGTGAACAGGGAGTATTTTCCCAATGAGATTGAGGCTGTGATAACATGGGGAAAGCGTTCACCGAAAAAGGCCGTCAGGAAAAGGACCCTCGGCAGTTATAACTCTGAGACAAAGACCATCAGGATCAACCCGGGGCTGGACTGCGTCAGGGTGCCGGGCTTTTTTATTGAATTTATTGTTTATCATGAAATGCTGCACGCTGATATCGGGATATTAAGACGGAAGAACGGAAGACGTGCCATTCACACGCGGGAGTTCAGGGAAAGGGAAAGGCTTTTCAGGGATTACCGGCAGGTTTTGGAATGGGAGAAAAAGGCACGGATGCACGGCTTCTGTCCATAAATGACTTATTCGCAGGTGTTCAGATTGAGGAGATTACCTCACGCGGCTCTTAACCTCCCTTAAAAGCTTATCCAGGTCAATGCTTTTCCCCCTTGCAACATCCTTGAGTGACAGGACAAAAGTGTCGTTGCATTCGCAGAGCCCGAGGGAGAGGAGATAGTCGATTGTCTCGGGATATTCCCTGAACAAGGTTGCAACCGTTGTATCTGCATTTATTCCATCCGCCATAGGCATATTATATAGTATTTTAATTTATTTTTATAGCAAACGGATGGATTCCTGTGGAAGTTTCTCCCGTATTTTGACCCCAATTTTTCTCAACATTTCACCAACACTTTTTTCACAGGAAAAATTCTTTGATATCAATGCCTTAAGTAACCTGCATTTTTTTCTTGACAAATACTATATATTGTGGTTTAATTGACTAAACACTACCACGAGCCACAATCTGTAGGGGGTATTTTGGACTTCTGTAAAGGCCTGAACGACTGGTTTAATTGTCTGCGATGTCCGTATATCTGCACAAAAACCTGTCCCATTGAGAATGAAGACGCCTTCAGTCAATTCTCTGTCAAGATAAAGGCCCTTGAGACATTGCAACGGGAATCGGAAAAAAATATAAAAGTATAAAGAAGGAGGAGGTATCGAATGGATGTTTTAAGATCAGCACTCAACCTTACCGACAATGCGCTCAAGGTGCTGCAGAAGCGGTACCTTAAGAAGGACGAAGAGGGAAATGTTACGGAAAAACCCGAGGATATGTTCAGAAGGGTGGCAAGGGCAGTGGCATCGGCAGACCTCAACTACGGCTGTTCACCTGAAGAGGTCGGGATTCTGGAAGACGAGTTCTATCAGATGATATCCTCCCTTTGCTTTCTGCCGAACAGCCCGACACTGATGAACGCCGGCAGGCGGCTCGGGCAATTATCGGCATGTTTTGTACTACCGATCGAAGACTCCATGGAGAGCATTTTTGAGGCAGTCAAGAATGCTGCAATCATACATAAGTCCGGTGGGGGCACCGGATTCAGCTTCTCCCGTCTGAGGCCGGGCGGTGATGTAGTGGGTTCCACCAAGGGCATATCCTCCGGCCCTATATCCTTTATGACGGTATTTGACACGGCAACAGAGGCCGTAAAACAGGGGGGCACACGCAGGGGGGCCAACATGGGCATGCTGCGTATTGACCACCCGGACATTCTTGGATTTATCACCTGCAAGGACGACAACGAGAGGTTGAACAATTTCAACATATCCGTAGCCCTTACCGATGAGTTTATGGAAAAGGTTGAGGTGGACGGTGAATACGACCTGATAAACCCGAGGACCCGTAAAGTGGACGGCAGGTTCGGGGCCAGGGAGGTTTTTGACCTGATCGTCAGATATGCGTGGCAAAACGGAGAGCCGGGAATTGTCTTTATCGACAGGATAAACCAGTTCAACCCCACACCACAGGCAGGGGACATTGAGAGCACAAACCCATGCGGTGAACAGCCGCTGCTGCCGTACGAGTCCTGCAATCTCGGCTCAATAAATCTTGCAAAGATGGTACAAAACGGTGAGGTTGACTGGGAACACCTCAGGGTTATAACACACAAGGCAGTCCATTTCCTTGACAACGTCATAGATATAAACCAGTATCCCCTGAAAAAGATTGAGGAGATGACCACGGCCAACAGGAAGATAGGTCTCGGGGTAATGGGCTGGGCTGATATGTTGATTCAACTCGGCATTCCATACAATTCTGAAAAGGCCCTGACCCTGGCTGAAGAGATAATGGACGTTATCACCTCAGAGGGCAGAAAGGCATCGGAGGGACTTGCAGAAGTAAGGGGTGTGTTTCCGAACTACAATAAAAGCATCTATGCCGGCAGCATTAAGGTCCGCAATGCCACAATCACCACAATAGCGCCAACAGGAAGCCTGAGCATCATTGCAGGTTGCTCCTCAGGGGTTGAGCCCGTCTTTGCGGTCTGTTTTGTCAGGACCGTTCTTGAAGGCACAAAGTTATTTGAGATAAATCCAT
>CAZXDE010000156.1:0-2794 GCA_964639515.1 uncultured Thermodesulfovibrio sp. | reverse complement strand
AGGGCAGTAAAACAGTAGCTGACCGTGTCGAGGTTTCAGGCAGGGCAAAGGAAATCAACGAGATGAAGGCGGAAATTCAAAAACTCCCTGAAGTAAGGGCCGACAGGGTTAAGGCTATCAGGCAGGCCATCGAGGCCGGCACATACAGCATAGACCCCGGAAAGATTCTCAGCAGGATGTTAGAGGAGATATGAAGGACTCAGGGCAGATACTGAAGATACTCGAAGAACAGGTAAGGAGTTACTCAAGACTCTATGACCTGCTGAAGGGGGAAAAAAAGGCGATCATCTCCTTTGACCCTTTAGCGGTTGAAACCCTGGCCAAAGATAAAGACAATCTCATGCTCCAGTTAAGACTCCTCGAAGAAGAGAGGAAGAGACTTGCCGACGAATTTTTCGGAGACAGGGAGGGAGGACAAAGTATTTCCGACCTTCACACTATTACCGGAAACAAAAGATTCCTCGATCTCCGCTCTCAGCTCCTCAGTCTCATGCAGGGCATTGGAGAACTGAATGAAGTCAACAGACTGCTTATAGAACGGGCGTCCCTTCATCTGAAGGTCTCGTCCTCCTTTTTCCAGACCTTCGACGTTAAAACCTCCCCTTCACGCACCATCTCAAGGGAGGCCTGATGGTTGCAGATAAAAAACTCTCTATGGAGATAAAGCCCTGATGGCAATATTCGGACTCTTTGATATCGGGAAATCCGCCATCTTTGCAAGCCGGGCTGCCCTTGATGTAACGGCAAACAATATTGCCAATATCAATACCCCCGGGTTTTCACGCAAGGAGGCGATTCTTGAGATACAGACACCGGGAAGGACCAGGGCAGGGTTCATTGGGCGGGGTGTCACAGTCGGGCACCTAAGACGCCATTACGACAACCTCCTGCAAAACCAGATACTCCTTCAGAAGCAAAACTTTGCCAGGTCGAACAGCCTCGGAGCTGTATTCAGTCAGGTCGAAGAGGTATTTAATGAACAGCAGTCCCCCAAATTCTCCGGTTCCTTCAATGAATATATAAATGCCTGGCAGGAAGTAGCTGATAACCCTGAGGCCCTGCCACAACGCTCTGTCCTTTTGCAGAAGGCCAGGGGGTTAATATCCATGGCAAAGAATACGGAACGCTCCCTCAGGGAGACGGTAAAACACACAGACGTACAGATAGAAGATTCGATTGACAAGATAAACACTATCACCGGTGAGATTGCATCCATGAACGGGATGATAACAGAGGTAGAAGCCGGTTCCTCTTCTGAGGCAAGTGACCTGAGAGACAAGCGGGATAACCTGATGGGCAAATTGAGCGAGCTGATCGGGTTCAACTCTTTTGAAGACGACTCCGGACGGGTTACTATAGTGATGGGCAACAAAAACCTCGTTGAAAGGGAAAGCTCTTTCGGACTTGCTTCTAAAGTAAACCCTGACGGCACCATAGACATAACGGCAGGCAATGACCGGGTGAATGATTACATCTCCAGAGGTGCCCTTTCAGGACTGCTTGCGTCAAAAGAGAAAATTCAGGAAGGCCCGCTGAAGGATTTCAGGAGCCTTGTTGCATCCGTCATAAAGGAAACAAACCTGCAACACCGGCAGGGATATGATCTTGGAGGGTCAACGGACAATAACTTCTTTGCCCCACTTCAGTTATTTGCAAGGGACTACTCGGACGGGGCATCCGTAACCTCCAAAACCATCTCCGACTTAAACCAGCTGACACTCCACGAATACGAAATAAGGTTCAGCGATTCCTCCACATACAGTGTAGTTGACCTTGCAACGGATACGACCGTCGTTCCCCCGACTACCTATACCTCCGGCAATACAATAGCATTTGACGGTATTGAGACAGTAGTAACGGATGATGCCGGCGCGCCACAGGGAGGAGATAAATTCCTTATAACTCCTCTTGAGCTATCCGTTGAGAATTTTGCCCTCAATATATCTTCTGCTAAAGAGGTGGCCGCATCAACCCATGCTAACACCCTGCCGGGGGACAACAGAAACGCACTTGCCATGACTGACCTCTATCAGCAGAATGTTTCAGATATAGGGCACAGTTTTAACGGTTACTACAGTACGATAGTAACCCTTGCAGGCACCATGAGCGGCACTGCACAGGACAGTACGGATTTTGAACAGAGCCTGCTTAATGAGCTGAATATGAGACGGGAATCAGTATCGGGGGTTAACCTTGATGAAGAGGCTGCAAACCTCATCAGATACCAGAAGGCATTCGAGGCCGGGGCAAAACTCATAAAGGTCACCGACGAACTGCTGAAGGTTATACTCAACTTATGAGAATCTCAAGCTTTACAGTATACGACCAGCTGACAAGGGCCCTGCAGGAGAACCTCAGAAGGCTCTATGACGCCCAGGAATCCCTTGCCACCGGAAAGAAGATAAACAGGCCGTCTCAGGATATTGTCGGAGCCTCGAGGGCACTTGACTACAAGGTCAGCATTAAAGAAACTCAACAGGATATAAAGAGCATAGAGGGAGTCACAGCTAATCTTGGAATCACCGGGGGAATCCTTGGAAATGCCGTCAACGCCCTTTCAAGGTTAAAAGAGCTGTCTCTTTCGGCACTGAACGGAAGCGTGAACAGTGGGGATAGGGCGGCAACAGCAAAGGAGGTTAAAGAACTAAAGGAGCACCTGCTCAGTCTTGGGAACTCCTCGTTTCAGGGCAAACACATCTTCAGCGGACTCCTGACGGACAGGATGGCTTTTGACCCCAACACTTATGATTACCAGGGGGATGAAAACAATCTGGAAATAAAGGTTGGGACCAAT
>CAZXDE010000155.1:1462-2921 GCA_964639515.1 uncultured Thermodesulfovibrio sp. | reverse complement strand
ATTTTTCAGTATCTCTTCTCAAAATAATCCATCAATATGTCTCTATGATCAAAGGCTATATCCTCTGGAAGATTATCCCTTGCAAAGACTCCGACATCTGCAGCATCATCTCCTGCCCTCGGTATCCCCTTTGCCCTTGCAATATAGACAATGGTAATTGTATGAAACCTTGAGTCCCTTTCAGGCTCTGAATAGGCGTGAAACTGCCTGATCAGCTCCACGTCAAGCCCTGTCTCCTCCCTTGCCTCCCTGACAGCGGCTGCTTCAAGACTTTCATCATAGTCCACAAAGCCCCCGGGCAAGGCCCAGCCATATGGAGGATTCTTCCTTTTTATCAGGATAATCCCGTCATTATACTCTATAATCAAATCAACTGTCGGCAGAGGATTTCTGTATTCGTGCATAAGAAAATAAAAAAATTAATTAAGGATTCTATTATCTGCGTGTATCAGATGAAAACCACGCCTCCTGCTTTAATCCCTGATTTCCGTTCCTTATTCTTCAACCCTTGGCATTTGATAATTAAAAATACCCTCGGGAACAACTGTAGAGATGGCATGCTTGTATATCATCTGAACATTTGCCTCTTTTAACAATACCACAAAGCTGTCAAATCCTTTAATTACACCTCTCAACCTCACTCCATTGGTAAGATAGACAACCACATGGATTTTTTCCTTTCTGAGCTGATTGAGAAAACTGTCCTGAAGGTTCTGGTTTTTTGTTGTCATACCTGACTCCTTAACATTTTATTCCGCCTGAATTCGGATAATAACTCTATTTTAGCATAATAAAGCCCGGCATTTACCATAGCCCTATCTCACTTAATCCCTCTTCTCATTTTATCAAGAAACGGCGAGATATCTTCGTACTTTGTCTTGAGTGAGCTTCTGTTGATAATCAATCTGGCGGTTGACTCTGCAATGGTTTCAACCTCTACAAGTCTGTTTGCCCTGAGGGTCTTGCCCGTTGAAACAAGATCAACGATACCATCTGCCATCCCCACGATTGGTGCAAGCTCTATGGAACCATAGAGCTTGATTATCTCGACCTGCACTCCCATTGACGAAAAATATCTCTCGGTAATATTAGGGTATTTAGTTGCAATCCTTATAAAACTCCTGGTCTTCAACTCTCCCCTGACGATCTCCGGCTCGGCGACAACAAGCCTGCAAAGACCAAACCCGAGGTCAAGGGGTTCATAAACCGCTGGAATCTCTTCCATTAAAAGGTCTTTGCCAACCACACCGGCATCTGCACCGCCGTATTCGACAAAGGTGGCCACATCCCGGGCCCTCAGCAAAAGTATTCTGAGTGATTTATCTTCGGACTCGTGCACCAGAGACCTTGAGGTCTCCATGTCACCCCTGAATGTTATTCCCATAGGGCCAAGCATATTTACCGTCTCCCTGAGGAGTCTGCCTTTTGGCAGTGCGAGTGTAATCATGGTATACTTATC
>CAZXDE010000155.1:0-1362 GCA_964639515.1 uncultured Thermodesulfovibrio sp. | reverse complement strand
TTGAGGCCCCTTGACGATAAGCCCACGCTCACTCTCCTGAAATTTAATACCTGTCTCCTGAAGCTTTGCTACAACTGCTGCAAGGTGTTCAGCATTAACCCCTTCCATGACGATCTCACCGCCTGTAATCCCTGCTGCAGCCATGAATGTTCCCGCCTCTATCCTGTCCGGGATAATATCATAATCAAGAGAGTTTAACTCCTTTACCCCTTCAATCTCAATAATACCCTCGCCTGCACCCTCTATCCGGGCACCGGCACTGATCAGGGCGTTCGCAAGGTCAATCACCTCGGGTTCACGGGCGGCGTTTTCCAGCCTCGTCAGGCCTTTTGCAAGGGTAGCAGCCATCATCAGGTTTTCGGTACCGGTAACAGTAGGGGTGTCAAAACAGATATTTGCCCCCCTGAGTCTCCGGGTCCTGGCATTGACATACCCATTATCAAGGCTGATGAGTGCTCCCATCTTCTGAAGACCAAGGAGATGGAGGTTTATGGGCCTTGCACCTATGGCACACCCGCCCGGTAGAGAAACCCTTGCCCGCCCATGCCTGGCCAGCAGAGGCCCGAGCACAAGCACTGAGGCCCGCATAGTCCTTACAAGGTCATAAGGGGCCTCATGGCCCTTGATGTCCGCTGTATTTATCAGTGCTGTTGAATCCGACAGGGAAAATTCAGCCCCAAGGTGCTCAAGGAGCCTTCCCATTGTAAAGACATCGCGGAGATTGGGAACGCGGCGGAGTTTATGAATCCCAAGGCCGAGGATAGTTGAGGCCATTATAGGCAGGGCGGCATTCTTCGCCCCCGACACCCTGACACTCCCGCGGAGTTTTTTACCACCTGATATCAGTAATTTTTCCATTTTTTATTCCTGAAAATGATTGATTAATAAAGTTTCCCACTCCAAAAGATTACGCAGAGCAGCTTAATCCGGCAAAGCAAAACCCGCTCTGATCAGGTTGCATGTCTGCCTTATCAAACAACCCCTGTTAAACCTTTTCTAAAACCATTACCCGCTCTATATCTGAAAGGTCACTTAAAACCTTCACTACTCTCAAACCACACTCCCCGGCAATCTTACCCACTGCAATGCCCTGTCCTGCACCAAGTTCGAGGACAAGATAACCACCGTCCTTGAGATACTGGGGGGCCGCTTTCAGGATTCTCCTGTAGAAATCAAGCCCATCCCTTCCACCGTCTAATGCCTCATGGGGCTCATACCAGCTGACCTCTTTCTGCAATCCCGTCATGTCATCCCCCTTCACATAAGGCGGATTGGATACAATGAGATGAAAACTCTGCCCGCGGACAGGTTCAAAAAGGTCTCCCTGCACAAAGACGAGGTTCCCTGTGCCGTTGAGCCCTG
>CAZXDE010000154.1:0-2942 GCA_964639515.1 uncultured Thermodesulfovibrio sp. | reverse complement strand
GGTTCAAAAAGGTCTCCCTGCACAAAGACGAGGTTCCCTGTGCCGTTGAGCCCTGCATTCTCTAAGGCATATCTCATGGCAGGGGCTGATATATCCGAGGCAACTACTTTAGCAGCAGGAAGGCTCCTTGCGATTGCTGTTGCTATACACCCTGAGCCTGTGCACAGGTCGAGTATAGCCGGAGAAGGAAGCCCCAGAGCATTGACAAGCCTGACAGCCTCCTCAACCAGAATTTCTGTCTCGGGCCGCGGGATGAGCACACCCCTACCGACCCTGAATCTGAGTCCACAAAACTCTGTATAACCTGCAATATATTGGAGGGGTTCATGGCAAAGTCTTCTTCCGACAATGGAATTCACTGCCCGCAGGTCAGACTCATCTACCTGGAGGTCATCCCTGTAAAGCTCGGTCCGGCTGATATTTAAGGCGTGACATATAATCAGTTCCGCCTCCCTTTCAGCCTCGGAAAAACCTTTTTTCCTCAAAGTTGAAGCAACGTCCTTGAAAATATCGGTTGTTGATAACAAGGTTGTTTTCATGCTACTTTTTTCAGTTTCTCGGTCTGATAATAGGTAATCAGGGCATCCAATAACTCATCAAGATTGCCATCGAGGATATGTGTGAGTTTTTGAAGCGTCAGACCAATCCTGTGGTCAGTCACCCTGTTCTGGGGAAAGTTGTAAGTCCTTATCCTTTCACTGCGGTCTCCGGAACCAACCTGGGCCTTTCTTTCCTCTGATATCTCTCTTTCCTGCTCTTCTATCTTTATCTCGTAAAGCCTCGACCTCAGAATCCTCATGGCCTTTTCCCTGTTTTTGTACTGAGACCTCTCATCCTGGCACTGCACAACAATGCCTGTCGGGAGATGAGTAATCCTCACAGCTGAGGAGACCTTGTTAACATGCTGTCCTCCAGCCCCCGAGGCCCTGTAAGTATCGAGCCTAAGGTCTTTTTCGTCTATACTGATATCTATCTCCTCTGCCTCGGGAAGCACGGCAACTGTAGCAGCAGAGGTATGAATCCTTCCGGAGGTCTCTGTTTCAGGAACCCTCTGGACCCTGTGAACACCGCTTTCATATTTGAGACGGCTGTAAGCCCCCCGTCCCTGGATTGAAACAGTTATCTCCTTGAGCCCCCCAAGCCCTGTAGGACGGGACTCTATCACCTCTACCTTCCATCTCTTCTGCTCTGCGTACCTGGAATACATTTTGAAGAGGTCAGCGGCAAACAATGCTGCCTCCTCTCCGCCTGTCCCGGCCCTTATCTCGATAATAACGTTCTTTTCGTCTCTCGGGTCTTTTGGAAGAAGCATCAGCTTAAGCTCCTCCACAACATCTGCCTTTCTCCGTATGAGGTCCTCAAGCTCCTCTTCAGCAAGGACCTTCAGCTCCTTATCTCCTAAGCTGAGCACCTCTTCATCCTCTTCAATTGCACTGAGTATCTTCTTGTATTCCCTGAATTTATCCACAATCGGCTTCAGGTCGGACTGCTCCTTTGAAAGCCTCATGAAAAGGTTCCTGTCCTTAATGGTCTCGGGGTCAGAGAGTTTTTCCGTCAGAGTTTCGTATTTTTCTTCTATTGCAGCTAACCTGTTAAACATTCTTTTATTTTACATCCTTCTAATATTCTTTATTTTTTTCAAAACCGGGCCGGCAACAATTAAACAGCTTCAGATCCTACTGTCTACTTCCACGACCTCTCTCAGCGCACTCAACGCCACCTCAATCTGTAATTCATCAGGCTCACGCGTGGTAAGCCTCTGAAGCAAGAGCCCCGGCTTTACAAAAAGATTGACAAGCGCATTACCACTATTTTTGGCAGAAAGCTTCAGTATCTCATACGATAGCCCTGCAACAAGGGGAATAAGCACAAGCCTTGATAGAAACTTCATTGCAAAATTCCAGTCGTGAGGGATAAGGGAAAATATTAAAATACTCACTATCATCACTATCAGGAGAAAACTTGTACCGCACCTGGGATGCCGGGTGCTGTATTTCCGGTTTATGTTATTGGCTGCCAAATCCTCATCACCCTCATAGGCGTGGATAACCTTATGTTCAGCGCCATGGTATTCATAGATTCTTCTCATCTCTCCCCAGAGTCCCACTCCGGACACATAGAGGAGAAAAATGCCAACCCGGATAAGACCGTCTACAACATTAAAGGCAACGGAACTCTCTTCCACAATGGGCATAATGATTCCCATAAGCCTTGTAAGATAAAGCGGCACAAAAACAAACATCGCAATACCTAAAACTATAGCAACTGCAAAGGTTGTCAATATTGCAACAGGGCTCATCGGGCCTCCCCCTTCTTCCTCGTAGGCCTTTGAGGCAGAAAAATCTATTGCCTTAATTCCAAGGGTGAGGGCCTCATACAGGGCAGCCACACCTCTCAAAACCGGCATCTTCAGTATAGCGGGAAGACTTCGCAGTCTTTCACGTTTAATATGCATCCGGCCATCCCCACCCCTGACAGCCACACTCCAGACCGAAGGCCCCTTCATCATCACACCCTCAATAACTGCCTGCCCTCCGACATTCTTTTTCGAAGAAGAATAGAAGGCAGTATTGAATGGAAGATTGAGAATACTCCTGATAATTTTAAAGAAAATCATAACTGTTCATCCTCTAATCAGACCGCAAATCCCACTTGCTTGCGTGCTCAGCGGTGAATTATTACAAAACCCCTTAAAACGGAAAAGCCGCCAGCATACCACAAACCCGGTTTGCTGACGGCCCAATATAAGTCTACTTACCGTGTTTTGCGTATTTCTTCCTGAACTTCTCAACCCTTCCTTCCGTATCTACCAACTTCTGTTTCCCTGTAAAGAAGGGATGACATTTTGAACAGATATCCACATGGATTTCAGGTTTAATCGACCTCGTTATAAAAGTCTCGCCACAGGCACAAGCGACCTTGGCCTCTTTGTAGTCTGGATG
>CAZXDE010000153.1:0-3140 GCA_964639515.1 uncultured Thermodesulfovibrio sp. | reverse complement strand
TTCTCCTTTATCGCCATTGCCCTTGCAACCCTCATATTCTGGATCAGGTCCGTTGAGCAGGAGCGCACGTTGTAATTTGACCTGAAGCGCCCGATTTCCGGGGCAACCATGGCAAGTATTACAATGCCCATTATTGCAACTACAACAACAAGTTCAATTAATGTTACACCTTCAGCGTCTATGAGGTATTTCTTCATTTATCCCATCCCCTTGTTATATTCCAACCTCGGTTGAGCGGTTCCTGACAATATAGCTTTAATGAACTCGTAAAATGTCTCGGGTTGTCGCTCTGAACCTGTTTCAGGGTCTAATAGCTAGTTGTTTTATATGGATTTCCCGTTATGAAGCTATTATTTTTACTTGTATTAGTTTTTTCCTTAAGTTTTTTTAATATAGTAGCAAATAAAGTGCCCGGAATTTTCTCTTATGTTTCAGGGACTTTTATTCTAAAAAGGAAATCATTATATAAATTGTTTCCTATATTGTGTAACTGACTACACAACCTGCCTGACAGCCTTTCACTTATCCTTTCACCTCATCGAAAACACTTCGTCCAGTGTCACTTTAAACCCCTTCAGAACGGTGGACTCAACCTCTCCCTTGCCTTCAGCCTTGCCTGTCAATGAAAAATGACCCTGTTCATTGAAGTATACCTCTACAGAACCCATTTCAGGGTCAACAATCCAGTATTCCCGAACCCCGTATTTTTCATAAATCCTGAATTTTTTCCTTAAATCATAATATGCGGTAGACGGCGAGAGAATCTCTACGACAAGGTCGGGCGCACCATAAATACCGTCGTCTTTTATTATCTCCTGTCTCTGTTTCGGGATGAAAACAATATCCGGCTGGTATGCGTTGTCGTTGTCCAGATAGATATCAACGGGTGAATACAGGACTATACCTTCTTCTCTTTCATCAACATACTTTGAAATTATTTTAAACAAGTTAGCTGATATTATCTGGTGTCCCGGGTTTGGTGCAGGCGTCATGACAAGCTCTCCTTCTATTAATTGATAAGGTGCACCTTCCGGCAGGAGTTTATAATCTTTGATATTGTGAGACTTTTCCTTTAATGCAATCATCCCTGTCTCCTTTAATCTGAATTGCGAAGGGACATAACTTGAATTTTAGTATTACATAGTATTATAACACAAAAAGCAAGCTGGTCCTTATTTCGTTCTGCTCCTCCCGGCAAGGCCGGTGAGGTCAAGGATTTTCCCCTCTATCAAGAGGGGATTAAGGGGTGTGTTTCCTTTCCTTTTTTCCTGATCGGGTATATAATGATAACTAAGTTCAGCATGACAGCAAGAGGAACCAAGTTGCAGAGAGATAGGAGGTAAATGGAAATTCCCGGTCAGGATGTCCTTGTCTGGTTCGGGCTATGCCTTGTTGCCGGATATTACGGCGGGGTGATAGCCAACAGGCTGAGGCTTCCCCGGGTGAGCGGCTATATACTTGCAGGCATAGTCATGAGTCCATCTGTTTTTCACATTCTCCCGGGGTGGTTTATGAAGAGTTCAGAGCCTGTAGTGAATTTTTCCCTTGCAATAATAACCTGTCTTATCGGCGGTAGCCTCAAGTGGAACAATCTCAAGCATCTGGGTAAAAGTATCCTGACCATTACCCTTGGTGAGGCGGAGCTGGCCTTTATATTAATGGTGACCGGCATATATTTTCTGTTGCCGCATCTCCTGGACCTGTCGGGCTTCCAGCCCGGTTCCCCGATTATTATAGCCCTCCTCTTCGGCGCCCTCGCATCACCCACAGACCCGACGGCAACCCTTGCCGTAGTACACGAATACCATGCAAAGGGGAGGCTGACTACTACCGTGCTGGCTGTTGCAGCTCTTGACGATGCCCTTGGAATCATAAATTTCGGTATTGCCATGTCCGTGGTCCTCTTCCTGATTTCTCCGGCGAGGGCAAACGTGAATATGGAAATGATGGTTTTTGAACCGTTAGTAAAAATTGTATTCTCAGTAGGGCTTGGTTTTCTCGGGGGATACCTGCTGAACATTATGTTGAGGAAGTCGGAAAGGCCGGGGGCAATCATAGCACTGACCACAGGGATGCTCCTGCTCACCTTCTCAATTGCCGGTGCTCTCGGTATAGACAAACTCCTGTCAACGATGTCCCTGGGTGTGCTGATGACAAATGTTTCACCCCATGCCGAGAAGATTTTTTCGATTATTGAGACTTATATCGAGGAGGTGATATTTATTGCCTTTTTTGTTATATCTGGCGCACATGTTGATTTTTCCATACTCTTCAGTTCATGGTTGCTCGTTGTTGTCTATATAGCGATCAGGTTTATCGGCAAATATACGGGGGCGATGGCCGGAGGGGTGGTTTCAAAGGCCCCTGCCTCAATTACGAGAAATCTCGGGTTTGCCCTTATCCCCCAGGGCGGCATAGTGGTGGGGCTTGCACTTATGATGTACCAGACTCCCGGACTTGAGGATGTGGGGAATATAATACTGAATGTAACAATCGGAGCCACTGCAATTCATGAAATTATCGGTCCGCCCATTGCAAAGTTTTCCCTCAGGAGGGCAGGGGAACTCAAAGGAGGTCAGTGATGAAAAGGGTAGAGGATGTGCTTGGGTTGATTAAAAATATAAGGCCCATTACCGTCCATGGGGATGCAACTATTGATGAAGTGGTGGAGAAGATGCTTGCTTTTCAGAGGGACAGGGCTATATATGTGATTGACGGGGAAGGCATACTCACCGGGATGATATCCCTTGGCGATATATCGAGGCATCTCCTCTCCGAGGGGGTATATCAGGGTGAAAGTCATATGCCGGGAAGGTCGATACTATCAACCTTCCCGGCTGAAAAGGCCGCTGATATTATGACCGGGTCTGTTATCACAACCCTGCCGGAAGATGAGTTGGATGTTATGATTAAAAAGATGATAGACCACAGGCTGAAGGTTATCCCCGTTGTTGACGCCGGCGGAAAGCTCCTTGCCTCAATAAACCTGCTCGATATATTTGAGCTGAAGGCACAGGAGAAGATATGATTTTTAACGGCAGTGCCATGTCAACCTTAGGTAGAGTCTGTGTATAAACTACAGTAATTTGTCATTCCCGCAAGTGAAGCGAGTCGGGAATCCTTACTTAAGGAACGATTCC
>CAZXDE010000152.1:2147-3215 GCA_964639515.1 uncultured Thermodesulfovibrio sp. | reverse complement strand
GTCATGACTGAGACTGAGATGAATCCTTCCATTGCGAACTATCTCGGCAAACAGCACCCCTGCATTACCATAAAGCCTGATCTCAGGCTGACCCGAACCTCTGTTTATCACGCCTATCTCTTTAAGAGGAATGGGCAGACTGGATTTCAGGGCCTTTATAAAGGCCTCCTTTGCTGCAAAACGGGCTGCATAGGAATTATAGGGATTTGCCTTTCCTGAGCAGTATTTAATCTCCTCAGTCGTAAAAACACGTTCGACAAACCTTTTCCCCCACCTCCTGACAGCCTGCTCAAGCCTCTGCACATCCACAATATCAATGCCTGTTCCGTGTATCATTTCAGTATTGACTATTGACCATTGACGATTGTCTATTTGAAATATCAAACCGCTTAAAACATCAAACCGTGTTTCTTGCTGTTTTTCTTGATGATATAAATATGGCTATATGTTCATCAGCCTCTTTCAATAGAGAACTAACCTGCTCTTTCTTCATTAATTGTTCATCCAGAATAAACTCTAACCAGAATGATGTCTCATCCGCTTCTTCGATTACAATACTAATCTTGGCAATAAATCCTGCCCTTGATTGTGCCAAACATGCTGCCCTGTAATTTGCCGCAATAGAAGTAGAGCACCTGATTAACTGTCCTTGAACATGCTTTCCTAATGCGTTTTTCGGTAAAGCAAGGGCCAGTTTTACGCAGCGATGTGCAAACTTTTTAGTTCTCTTCTTTAAATCTATCGAATCCATTTCTTTCAATCTTCAATACTTCATTCTTCAATAGTCAATCTTCAATTGTCAATTGTCAGGTCAATCCACAATCGCCTTCATCTCTCTTACAGCCCTCTCCATCCCAACAAGGACTGCCCTTGATATAATGCTGTGCCCTATATAAAATCCTCTGAGACCTTCGATGGATGCAACCGGCCTGATGTTGTAATATGTAAGGCCGTGACCTGCATTTGCAAAAAGGCCGTTCAGTCTTGCCCTCTCAATTGTAGCTATTACCTTCTTCAACTCTTCACGCTGCTCCTCACCCCTCGAGTTTGCGTAATGCCCTGTATGGA
>CAZXDE010000152.1:0-2047 GCA_964639515.1 uncultured Thermodesulfovibrio sp. | reverse complement strand
CTGAAGACCGTTACCCCCTTGCATCCCTTCTCATATGCCAGAAGGAACGCCTTCTCCACATCAGCCCTCTTTGCGCTCTTTGGAAGATTAACCGTCTTTGAGACCGCATTATCAGTATACTCCTGAAAGGCTGCCTGCATCTCTATATGGTCTTTCGGAGGGATATCATGTGCAGTCTTGAAAAGCCTCTTTATCTCAACCGGCACCTCCTTTATTCCCCTCAGCCTGCCCCGCATAAGCACCCTCTTCTCAAGCTCCCGAGAATAGAAACCGAGCTTCCTGGCAAGTGTGAAAAAGTACCTGTTTACTTCTATCAATTCTGTATCGAGGATGAGCCTCCTGTAGGCAAGGGCAAAGATGGGCTCTATGCCGCTTGAGCAGTCTGCAATTATGGAGATAGTGCCTGTGGGTGCAATTGTTGTGGTTGTTGCATTCCTTACCTTTGGCATATCAGGGGCATCATAAATCGACCCCTTAAAGTTAGGAAAAACACCCCGCTTCTCTGCAAGCTCTGCTGAGGCCTCCCTTGACCTTGTCTGTATAAATCTCATTACCTCTCCGGCAAGCCTGAAGCCCTGCTCTGAATTATACCGGATACCGAGGAGTATGAGCATGTCCGCCCAGCCCATCACCCCAAGACCTATCTTCCTGTTACCCTTGTGCATCCTTTCAATCTCGGGCAGGGGATACCTGTTCGTATCTATGCAGTCGTCAAGAAACCTGACAGCAACCCTTATATCCTCGCCAAGACTCTCATAATCAATGACAGGGGTACCCTCATGGTTATCAATTATCGAATTACGCACATATTTTGAGAGGTTCATTGAGCCGAGCACGCAGGCCTCATACGGCAGAAGCGGCTGCTCACCGCAAGGGTTGGTGCTCTCTATCTCACCAAGGTGGGGGGTGGGGTTAAATCTGTTTATACGGTCTATAAAGACAAGCCCGGGATCTCCTGTCTCATAGGCACTCCTGACAATTGCATCAAAAACCGTACGGGCACGGAGCCTGCCAACCGGCTTGCCAGTTCTCGGATTAACAAGTTCATACTCCGTGTCTTTTTTGAGCGCCGCCATAAAGGCATCGGTAACTGCCACGGATATATTGAAATTAGTCAGTTCCCCCTGGCTACTCTTGGCCTCTATAAAATCGAGTATGTCAGGGTGCTCAACCCTCAGGATTCCCATATTGGCGCCCCTCCTGGCACCACCCTGTTTTATCACCTCGGTAGCGGTATTATATATCTTCATGAAGGAGACCGGACCGCTGGCAATCCCTCCGGTAGTCCTGACGATATCAGACCTTGGTCTGAGTCTGGAGAAGGAGAACCCTGTTCCACCCCCGCTTTGCAGGATAAGCGCGGTGTTTTTCAGTGTATCAAAGATACTCTTCATCGAGTCATCGACCGGCAGGACAAAACAGGCAGCAAGCTGCCCGATCTCTTTGCCGGCATTCATCAGGGTCGGTGAGTTTGGCAGGAATTTCAGTTCAGTCATCAAGGTGAAAAACCTCTGTTCCCAGGCCCGGGTCTCTTCTCCGTAAAGACCTTCAGCCCCTGCTACATGGGAGGCAACACGGCGGAACATTTCCTCCGGTGACTCTATGACTTCTCCCTTTTCGTTCTTAAGCAGATATCGGGCCCGCAACACACGGAGCGCATTCTCGTTAAGGTTAAGCATGGAATAAATTATAGCAGAAAAAGGAGAGGGAGTTCAGGAGTGTGGGAGTTGAGGAGTGAGGGGTTAAGGATAAGAAACAGAAAGAGACCTTTTAACTTTTTTAAATCGTGAGGAATCGTGAAGGAATCGAGAGGCTAAAAGAAGTTTTTAAGCTTCACGATACCTTCACGATAAGCATTTGGAATGCGTGATAGACGGGATTTAAAAAATATCATGTTAATCCTGTCTAAAAAATAGCTAATGTCTGTAGTTTTATACACAGGACTGCTTTAATTTCCAGAAATAATCCTGAAAAAATCTGTGTAATCTGTGTAATCTGCGGATAGATATTGGCTGTATCCGTTAAGGAACAGGGGTGGTGAATATCT
>CAZXDE010000151.1:0-3248 GCA_964639515.1 uncultured Thermodesulfovibrio sp. | reverse complement strand
ATAAGAGTGGCAAAAAAGGTTATCATTAATTGTCCTACAAAGGCATTTCTCAACCCCCCTCCCGCCATACCCGGGGGGACCGGGTCATTGAGGAACAGGGCCGGGTTGAGTGCCTCGATCCCTTTTATCAGGACATCACCAAGAATAAAGACAAGCCAGAAAAGACCGAACAGGGCGGCAAGAGTACTCAGAGAGAGGGCAATAAAGCTTTCGATTTTCCTTTTTCTTTCCGTTGTCACCTCGAAAATCTCCTTTCAGCCCTCAGGAGGAAGAACTTTGCAATAGCCAGGGTTATAAAGCTCAGCACAAAAAGTATCAGTGCCAGGTAAAAGAGGGATGCAAGGTATATATCCGAATCCGCCTCTGTAAATTCATTTGCAAGGGTGACTGTGATTGTTGCTGCGGCATCAAGGAGTGATGTGGTTATCTGATGGTTATTACCAAGCACAAAGGCAACCGCCATTGTTTCCCCAAGCGCCCTTCCGAGAGAAAGCACTATACCTCCAAAAACACCTAACTTGGAATAGGGGATAACAACGTTTTTTACCACTTCCCACTTTGTAGCACCAAGGGCATAGGCGGATTCCTTTACAACCTCCGGCGTAAGGTTGAAGGCATCCCTTGATATGCTTGCCGTAAAGGGAATAATCATGATGCTCAGGATGATTCCGGCTGTCAGAAGATCAATGCCCATGGGCGTGCCTTCAAAGAGTATCCCTATGAGGGGGATATGCCCTAAAGTGCTCTGGAGTGCCGGCTCTATATAGTCCGCCATTATGGGCGCAAGAACAAAGAGCCCCCACATACCGTAAATGATGCTCGGTATTGCGGCAAGGAGCTCAATGGCAATGCCTATAGGCGACTTGAGAAAGTCAGGGGAAATTTCAGTTATAAATACCGCTATGCCGATTGCTACGGGTATGGCTATAAACAGGGCTAATGCAGTCGCTACTGCCGTGCCATACAGTGATGTGGCTGCCCCGAAAGACTCCCTCACAGGGTCCCAGTCTGTCGAGGTCAGGAACTTCATTACTCCAAACTTTTCTATGGCAGGGGATGACTCCGTGAATAATACATACAGTATTCCAATGATAAAGACAAGAACGGACAGGGAGGCCAGTCCGGTAATAATTGAGAATGTTACGTCAATCGGGTTTTTCTTGAAAAGTACCGGCAAATCTTGTCTCTCCTCTAAATTATAATGAAAGCAAAGAAATAGGGCCGGGTATCAAGTATTATGACGGACACCCGGCCCTACCCCTTAAATATTCTTTAAATAAAGCATTATGCTTTTCAATAAATTCCCTGCGCCTTCCAGTATTTTCTGATCTTGTCCTTTAACTGCTTGGGTAACGGCACATAAACGAGACTTCTGGCAGTATCATCGCCATTCCTGAATGCCCAGTCAAAAAACTTGACGACCTTCGGGTTTGACTCTTTCTTCTCCTTTGCAAGGAGTATAAAGGTGGCACCGGATACAGGCCATGCATTTTTGCCGGGGGCGTTGGTGAGCCAGAGATAGAAATCTTTCGACGGTTCAAAATCCCCTGAGGCTGCTGCGTCCTGAAAACTTGCAAAGCTCGGTTTAACAAAGTTGCCGGCCGGGTTTTTCAGCAGCGTATATGCAAGCTTGTTCTGCTTTGCATAGGCAAACTCAACATACCCAATGGAGTTCTTAACCCTTTTCACATAATTTGCCACACCCTCGTTACCCTTACCGCCTATGCCGACAGGCCATTTAACCGCCTTTCCTGCACCAACCTTCTCTTTCCATTCAGGGCATGCCTCGCTGAGATATGTAGTGAATATTGCGGTCGTACCTGAACCGTCAGACCTGTGAACAACTGTAATCTTCTTGTTTTTGAGGGATAATGTCGGGTTCAACTCTTTTATTTTACTGTCATTCCAGTATGTTATATCCCCAAGGAATATCTTGCATAGGGCCTCGGAGTCAAGTTTAAGCTTGCCTGCCTTTATTCCCGCTACGTTGACAACCGGAACAACGCCTCCAATGACGGCAGGGAACTGAATAAGCTTCTCTTTCTTGAGCTTCTCAGGCTTCAGAGGAGCATCGGATGCACCGAACTCAACAGTCCTGTTTACAATCTGTCTGACGCCGCCGCCGGACCCTATGGACTGGTAATTAAGTTTTACTCCGGTAACCTTGTTGTAATTATATCCCCATGCAGAATAAACAGGATAGGGAAAAGAGGCACCTGCGCCATTAAGCGTCTCTGCCGCTCCGGTAATACCGAATGAAAAGATAAGTGTAATTGCTGCTACCAGCGTTAAAATAGTCTTCATATATCCTCCTTAGTAATTTTACTTCTCTTATGTTACAGCAATGTTACAAAACTGTTACAGTTCTGTTAAAAAGGCATTACTTGACTTCCTGCTCATATCTCACCTCCCTGAAAAAAGAATATAAGATATTAGCATCTGAGTGTTACGGTAATATTACAGACACGTTAATTTTTCAGGAAACCAGCCACTTGCCGGAACTATCTTCTGCCTTTTCCATGTTCTCCGCTATGTCCAGCATGTCCCGTTTTCTTTAATGCCTCCACAATGACATGATAGATTACATTCTGCTCCTGGACACCGTGCAGCAGACTTGCCCCGGGGCCTCCGGCATAGATTGCAACGTCCTCACCGGCATGTGTCTCGCTGTTTTTGGGAACCGTTGCCTCCTGCCTGTAATCGGGATCGGCGGTATCCACACCGGTAAGGTCAGGCCTGTCTCCCGGGATGTAGCCGGGGCCGTTGGCATAGCCAAGAGTAGTGTACGGAAGGCCGTTGGAATCCGTTGCATAATCCGTCAAGGGCTCTCCCCTGCCGTCGTTGCCGATGACTTTGCCCAGGATGTCGTTTCCACGGGTAGGGTAACCTGCCATAGTGAATACATGACTATGGTCTGCGGTGACTATAACCAGAGTATCTTCAGGGTCGATCTTTCCCATTGCCGTCCTGATTGCATTAGAGAATTCTATCGTTTCCCTGAGGGCACGGAAGGCATTGCCTGCATGGTGGGCATGGTCGATCCGGCCACCTTCAACCATCAGGAAAAAGCCCTTTTTATTCTTTGAAAGGATATCGATGGCCTTTGAGGTCATCTCGCTTAGAGAGGGCTCTCCGGCTGTATCCCCGGCACGGTCGTACTCATACTTCATATGAGAGGGTTCAAATAATCCAAGCAGGTGTTCTGTGCTGTCCGGGTCAATTGCATCAAACTGGGCTTTGTTCCAGAC
>CAZXDE010000150.1:0-3294 GCA_964639515.1 uncultured Thermodesulfovibrio sp. | reverse complement strand
TCCCCTGCTCCTATAACCCTTTTTCTCAGTACTCCATCCGCTCCTATTATGAATGTTTCCGGCACACCCGTTATCCCGTATGTCCGCGCTGCCTTTTCCCCGGGATCGGTAAACAGGGGGATATCATAATGATTTGCTTTCAGATAATCCATGGTTTTAGCAGGGTCTTCACGGTATGCAACGCTCAGGAAGACAAAGTCCGGGTCTGATTTTTTCCTGTTATACAGGGCCTGAATAGAAGGAAGTTCCTCTTTGCAGTTTGGACACCACGAGGCCCAGAAGTGAAGAAAGACCGTCTTTCCTTTGAACCGGGAAAGTTTGACGCTCGTCCCATTACTGTCGAGAAGGACAAACCCGGGGGCCTCAAGGCCCACGATCGCCCGGCGCGTCTGGGGTGTTCTGTCTTTCTGAGTTAAAACTACGAGGAATACACCGACGACAAGGATAACTCCAAGGATAATTCCACGTGAGCTCAACGCTTAATTGACACCTGCCGTCAGCAGTTCTTCCTTATGTGCTACCCTGAACACGGGCTTCCCATCCTCAAGAACCACTACCACCTTGTTGGCACCCTCAAACCTGCCCTTTAACATCTCTTCAGAAAGATAGTCCTCTATCTCTTTCTGCACAGCCCTTCTCATGGGCCTGGCACCGTAAACAGGCTGATAATATTTGTCAACAAGCCATTCCTTTACCTCGTCGGTAACCTCAAGGACTATTTCCTGCTCAACAAGCTGTTTGTTGGTCTCTTCTATCAGCAGGTCAATTATGGAGTACAGATGTATCTTGTCAAGGGGATGGAAGACCACTATTTCATCAACCCTGTTCAGAAACTCGGGATTGAAGGTCTTCTTCAGCTCATTAAGCACGTTGTCCTTGATCTTCGTATAGACGTCATCAGCACTGTTACGCTGAAATCCTAACGGCGTGGCCTTTTCTATAATCCTGGCACCAAGATTGGAGGTCATAATTATAACCGTATGCTTGAAGTCTATCTTTCTTCCAACACTGTCGGTAAGTACTCCTTCATCAAGTATCTGAAGCAGTACATTAAACACATCAGGGTGCGCCTTCTCTATCTCATCAAACAGGACCACCGAATATGGTTTTTTCCTCACCCGCTCGGTAAGTTGCCCGCCTTCCTCATAACCCACATAGCCCGGAGGTGCCCCTGTAAGCTTTGAGACATTGAATCTCTCCATATACTCCGACATATCAATCTTGATAAGAGAGTTCTCATCGTCAAAGAGGAACTCTGCAAGGGCCTTCGCAAGCTCGGTCTTGCCCACACCCGTCGGACCAAGGAAGATGAAAGAACCAATGGGCTTCTTCCTGCTTTTAAGTCCTGCCCTGGAACGTCTTATGGCCCGGCAGACAGCCCGGGTAGCCTCATCCTGGGCTATAATCCTCCTGTGCAGTTCCTTTTCCATCAGGAGCAGTTTTTCCGTCTCTTCCCTTTCAAGTTTAATAAGAGGTATTCCCGTCATCTTTGAGACGGTATAAGCAATATCCTCTGCCTTGATAACTGGGATATCCTTGGTGAGATTATCACGCCACTGCTTGTGAAGCTGCTCATGTAATCTCTTGAGTTTCTCTTCCTCCCCTCTCACGGATGCCGCCTTTTCAACATCCTGAAGCTTGATATAAAGATTCTTCTCCTTGGAAAGCCTTTCAAGGTCCTGTTCAATGTCCTTTAATTCGAGGGGCGGAGTATACCGCTTGAGCTTGATTCTCGAACCGGTCTCATCTATTACATCAATGGCCTTGTCCGGAAGATTCCTGTCCGACACATATCTGTCGGACATCTTTGCTGCGGTAACAACGGCATCCTCACTGTATTTAACCCTGTGATGCGCCTCATATTTACTCTTTAAACCTATAAGGATATCTATAGTCTCCTCCATATTCGGGGGGTCAATATAGATTGACTGGAACCTTCTCTCGAGGGCACCATCCCTTTCAATATATTTCCTGAACTCATCGGCAGTGGTAGCGCCGATACACTGTATTTCACCCCTGGAAAGGGCAGGTTTTAACATACTGGAGGCATCCACCGACCCTTCGGCAGCACCGGCACCAATAAGCGTATGGAGTTCATCAATAAAGAGTATGATGTTGTCGGATTGCATTATCTCCTTCATTACAACCTTTAACCTCTCCTCAAACTGTCCCCTGTATTTGGTTCCGGCAATCAGGGCACCGAGGTCAAGGGAGATGATCTTCTTGCCGAGCAACTGGTCGGGAACATCGCCGCAAACAATCTTCTGGGCAAGGCCTTCCACAATTGCAGTTTTGCCGACTCCGGGCTCACCAATAATTGCCGGGTTATTTTTGACCCTCCGGCCGAGTACCTGAAGGACACGCTCTATCTCTTTTTCCCTGCCGATAACAGGATCAAGTTTTCCTTTTTTGGCAAGGGCAGTCAGGTCTTTTCCAAACTCATCAAGCGCGGGAGTGGCTGTCTTCTTTTCCCGTAGGTGAGGCTGTGTCCTCATTGACAGATTTATGGAAAGTTGCCTTGCCCCGAGCAGATTGGCTCCAAGGTTTCTGAGAACCTTTCCGCCGATTCCTTCATCCTCCCTCACCAGGCCAAGCAGGAGGTGCTCGCTGCCGATATAGTTATGGCCAAGGAGCCTTGCCTCCTCGACTGCAAGTTCAAGGACCTTTTTGGCCCGTGGTGTAAATGGTATATCGCCGAATGTGAGAAGGTTGGTGCCTACGGGAAGATTCCTCTCAACCTCTATGCGAACTTCTTCTATGGAAAGGCCCATCTTCTTGAGAACGACAACCGGCAGGCCATCCTGTTCCCTGATCAATCCCAGAAGCAGATGTTCGGTCCCCAGATAATCATTCTGCCGTCTTTCCGCCTCTTCCTTGGCATATATAATTACCTTTCTTCCTCTTTCCGTAAACTTTTCAAACATATATGCTCCTTATGCAGAGGGCAAATTTTATTGAATGTATCACTTTTACAGACTCAACTTTCATCTTATCCCCTTAAAAACATAATACTTATTTTATAAGGGGGTTGTCAACTTCTGGATTTTCCACTATCAGTCAGGGCGATGAAACCTCGCCCCTACGGTAATTCAGGGTGAAAATCAGCGCAAAGTTAAAAAAGCTACAGGAACACAGTTAAAGCCTGTTGAGGGAACCTGTAATTCCATATGGAATTACAGATAAACATGCAACTTATTATGGAAATTCGATGAAGCCATAAAAAGTCCGGGAATGCCCTTTTTTTGTCATTGCGAGTCTGCTCTGTCATTGCGAGTCTGCTCTGTCATTGCGAGT
>CAZXDE010000149.1:1963-3336 GCA_964639515.1 uncultured Thermodesulfovibrio sp. | reverse complement strand
ATTAATGTAAATACCTCTCAGGGTTTTCTGTAATACATTTCATTACAGCCTGGGTATCAATCCCCATCCCTGTCAACCTCCTCGATGACTCGATAACCGTCATACACCCGCCGGAAAGCCTGCCGTCACCCCCTGTTATACCGTGAGACTTCGAAGATGTCTGTGTCTGTTTTACTGAATCTGAAACAATGATTATCCTTTCAGGTTTTTTAACCTTGAATACAAGCTCAATCGTCTTTGCATGAAGGTGAAAGGGATCTGCTATCAACTCAATATAAATATCCCTATTCAGGAGTCCAAACCCTGCAATCCCGGGTTCCCGGTGATGAATGCCCCTCATGGCATTGAAGATGTGTGTAATTCCCCGTGCCCCTGAATGAAAACCTTTTTCAGCCTCCGCATATGTTGCATCGGAATGCCCCATGCTGACGATTATTCCCATAGCGGATATTTTTCTTATCAGTCCCTCTGCACCCTCAATCTCAGGGGCAATGGTCATAATCCTTATAATATCTTCAAACCCTTCGATCAGTTTTTCAAGGTTGTACTCCTCTGCTTCAAGGAATGCCCCGGCATCAAGGGCACCGCATTTCATGGGATTAAGAAAAGGACCCTCGATGTTTATGCCAACAATAGTCGCACATTGAGGGGCCACCGTACCTCTAAAACCAGAGACTCTATTGCCTGCATTCTCCGGTCTTTTTTCTTCTTTTTTCTGCCTCCATTCTCCATCCTCCACCCTCCAACATTCCGTCTGCTGCCTCTCCATTGCACTCCTGATTGCGGCCATGTTTTTACGCATTACTTCCATGGCGGCAGGGTATACGGTGGGGATGATTTCCGAGCCCCCCTGGCAGCCGTGGATTTCCGCCATCTTCAGGATATCCTCCGCTGTAGCAGTCCTTGTATCAAAACCGCCTATGCCGTGAGTATGTATGTCTATACTTTTCATTAATTCCTTCAGCCTTTACCCTCTTCAGCCACACCACTCAACCCCCTGAAGACAAAAACACCAAAAAGCAATCCGATAAAAACGTATGTGCCTCCCTCAACAAACCTCCCAAACAGGAGCTTCCCCTCTATCCTCTTCCACCCTGCCCCGCCTACATTGACCTTTCTGTAAAACTCCAACAGGTGTTTTTCATCAACCGGTCCGGTTAAAAGGGTTACCGTAACCCAGGTGACCGTGGAGAAGAATATTATCAGAAAAAGCTTTTCATAGAAGGGAAACCCGGGATGCGCAACATAGATATAGGAGGATATAGACGAGTATGGAAATTCGTGTCACTGTTATATAATGTTTTTCCGAATTGTCACGGTTGATGAACCTCCTGTAAAAATCATTGATGAAATACATGGATGAAAGGTTCAGA
>CAZXDE010000149.1:0-1863 GCA_964639515.1 uncultured Thermodesulfovibrio sp. | reverse complement strand
CCCAAATATTATAAACCCTCCGATCCCTTTCCGGACAAGTTCAAATATCCCCTCCTGATATGCCTTTGAGCAGAGCCGTTCCCCGTCAAGCCTGCTGATGATGAGTTGATACAGTTTCTGTTCTAATCCGCACACAGGACATTATAAACTACAGGGGAAGGAGAATTAAACTCTCATCCGAATGTCTGATAAACATGGTTGTTGGAAGATTTAGGCTTTTCCTGCTGTATCCGGGTATAATATAACCATGATAGATAAAGAGAGACACTACCTCCTTACCCTGGCAATTATCACATCCTTCCTGCTCCTTATGGCCTTTGGCTGTGAACCTATAGCTGAAAAACATGGATTAGACGGGAATTTCAATGCCGACAATCCGGGAGGAGAGATGACCTTTTCAGCGAAAGTTAAATGGATTCCCCTGGAGGGTGGTTTCTATGGACTGGTGGCCAAAGACGGCAGACGTTTTCTACCCGCCAACCTGCCCCCGGAGTTCAGGCAGGATGGATTGGAAGTGCAGGTCAGGGGGAAACCCGCAGATGTAGCCACCATTCAGATGTGGGGGACGCCTTTTGAGATTCATGAGATTAAAATCAGCAAAGAGCCTTGAGCATTAAGGCCTTCAATATAATCCGCTTTTTCCGAGATCCCGGATATAGTCTTCCGTTGTTCCTTCACGGCCTCAGTTAAAACAGAAGTAATTCGGATAATAACCGACAACTGTATCTGTTAGTATCCAGCAATTCTTGTCCTCTCAGACGAATACCCGGTCTCGTTTACATTGCTTGACAGGTCCCGCGTCTTCACCCTGTAGGAGTATATAGTATTTGCAACCAGACCTGTATCCTCATAGGTCTGGCTACTCTGCCATCCGCTGTCAGTGCCTCCGGGATTGCCGGTAGTTTCTTCAAAGTAATATTGAACACCGTTACCTTCGGCATCAGTGGCTATAGTTGCAGTCATTGAGATGGATGTGCCGCTTGTCACATAAGGTTTAACGGCCCAGATCATCGGGTCAGGTGTCGGCGGTGCGGTATCACCTGTTGTATTTCCGAAGGAGATGGTCTTTGACCAAATATAACTTGATGTTTCCCAATTATCAATTCGAGTGCCTGTTGTAGTATAGCGCGGCACAACCGTCATGGTATTGTTCCCGCTGTTGATATCAACAACCAGGTACCTCAGAAATTTGCCGGTAACCTTGGGATCAAAAGTAGCCGGACCGTCTTCGTATACATCAAACTGTTTATAAAGCGTACTTGCAGGCCATAGATAGTGCCTTCTTTCCGTGTGTGTATGTCCATGGAAAATACCGATCACGTTGTAATCGTGGATTGCATAATAAAAAGCAGCAGCTGTCCTCCTGCTTCTGAGTGCAGCTAAATCATAGTGGAAAAAGATCACAACAGGCCTTCCACTGACGCCAACGTTGTCAGCCAGGTCTTTTTCAAGAAAAGCGAGGCTGCCTTTAGAATACGGGTTGTTTAAACCAGGATAAAGATTCAGGCTCACAAAATGAACCGAATCCCAGTCCCAGGAATAGTGAAGACCGTTACTTGAGACATTCACTTCTTCTGCACGTTGTTCATTCCGGCTTCTGATCCCGTCTATAACCACATCCGTCAAGGGGCTTTCAGGAGAAATCGCAGGGGGGTCGGAAAGAGTATCAAAATCATGATTCCCGTATCCTTCATATACTGGAAAATCTATTCTTCCCTCTCCGTTGACAACACCATAGTTATTAATGAATTCATACCATTGGCCCGGTACCCCATAGTAATTGGTAAGGTCTCCGGCCAAAAGCAGGCCGCGAGGACGCGCCACGGTTCCTCCGGGTATATTCGGATAGGCAGTACCCGGAAG
>CAZXDE010000148.1:0-3353 GCA_964639515.1 uncultured Thermodesulfovibrio sp. | reverse complement strand
GCAGATTCTGCATCTCTCCATAAAAAAGGACACTCTCGGGGTCTCTTGCACCATAGCCGATACCAACCTCTCCAAAACGCTCCCTCCTGTAAAGCACATAGCGTATAAGGGACCTCAACGGCGCTATCCCAAGCCCGCCTGCCACAATAAGCAGGTTTCCGCCTTCCATGGCCTCAACAGGATAACCATTGCCATAGGGGCCGCGGATTCCAACCCTTGAATTCTCCTCAAGTCCATGAAGTACGCCCGTCACCCTGCCTGCCTTCCTCACGCAGAGATCTATAAACCCCTTCTCGTCCGGTCCGGAGGTGATGGATATAGGGGCCTCACCCACCCCGAAGATACTGAGCATCACAAACTGTCCGGGCCTGAAGGAAAAGGATTCTCTCTGGTCCCTGTCGTCAAGGACAAACCGGAAGAGGCTGTGCTGTGTATCAAGGTACCTCTTTTCTACAAGGATGGCTATCTGGGGTACAATGCTCATTCCCTTATGCTCCTTACTACCTCCACCATATCTATCCCTGCAGGGCACGTTTCACTGCACCGGCCGCAGCCCGTGCATGTCGCCTTTCCGTACATCTCTGCAAACCCCATCTCTTTATGGAGATACCTGAACCTGAACCTCTCAGGCCTTGCGCCACGGAAATTGTGCCCTCCCGTGATCAGGGCATAGTCCTTGCGCATACATGCATCCCACCTCCGCCACCTTACAGTAGTGTCGGTCAAGAGGTCTGTTGAGTCATAAATATCAAAACACTGACAGGTGGGACAGACCATGACACAACTGCCGCAGAACAGGCACCGGTGACTGTATTGCTCCCATACATCGCTTTTATATTCAAGTGTAAGAAGGTCGGCGAGGTTGGTGATATCCATTATGCGGGTAAACATGGCCTCCCTTATCAGTATCCTTTCCTTGTATTCAGCTATCTCTTTTTCCGTGGGCTCACTGAACAGTTCGGGGCAGAGCCTCAGCATATCATCACCAAGCGCAGTCCTGACACTTACCATATATACCTCATCAAGTGTGTAGAGGAAGAGGTCATAAATATCCACTATAAAATCGGTATGCATTGATTTACACAGGCAGTATTTATCAGGCAGGCAGCTTAGTCCTATAAAACCTGTCTTTTCGCGCCGTCTCCAGTAAAAAGAGTCCCTTTCCCTGTATGAAAACGCCTTATCCAGTATGTCTATGCCGTGGAGGTCGCAGGGATGAAGGCCGAAGATGATGCTGAGTGGGACCTCCTCTATGCTTACCTCAAGGTCGGATGTCCCCTTTATGTGAAAAAGGCCCTCCTTCGGCGGAAAGAAAAACTGCTTTGGGGGGATGATGGTGCGCAGAAATTCAGTAGCCACATTTGAAAAACCGCTGTAGGGCCTGAAAGTGTATGTTTCTCCGCCCTTTTGCTCAGGTACTATCAGTCTGTAGTTCTCGCTTACAGTATCAAGAAACCGGGGCAGCGTCTTTTTTGTCAGGGTCCTGAAGATCATGTCTTAATCAAGATGGTATCAGAAATCAGGAACGGTGTCAACCAAAGAATTTTTTCATCTCAAGGCAAAACGAAAATGTCAGTTATTAGCAAGACTATATATCAATCTCCTGAGGAGACATATGTCTTATTATCTTTCCCTTGACCATATATACTACCATTTCAGCTACGTTGGTGGCATGATCCGCTATGCGTTCAAGGTATTTTGATACATAGCTTATCTTCATCGCCCTGTAAACGGTTGACGGATCCTGGGTCATTATGAACATCAGTTCTTTCAACACCACATCATTGAGGTCATCCACCTCGTCATCACGCATTATTACATCCATGGCGAGCCTCTTGTCTTCATTCACAAAGGCGTCAATAGCGTCCCTTACCATTCCCTGGGCTATCTCCCTCATCCTCGGGATATCTATGTAGGGCTTCAGAAGCGGTTCCTTGTTCAGTTCAAGCGCCCTCTCCGAAATATTTACGGCATTATCGGCAATACGTTCAAGGTCAGTGGTTATCTTCATTGCAGTGGTGATAAACCTGAGGTCCTTTCCCATAGGCTGTTTGAGTGCAATGAGTCTTATACACTCCTCGTCTATCCGTACGTCATACGAGTTAATCTTATGGTCCTCCTCGATCACCCTGCGTGCCAATTCGGAATTCCTCTCAGTCAGTGACTTTATGGATTTCCTGATGGATGTCTCTACAAGGCCCGCCATCTGTAGCAACAACGTGTTAAGATGCTTCATCTCCTCTTCCCGTACCGGCATTATCCGAACCTCCCTGTTATATAGTCTTCCGTCAGCTTCTGAGAGGGATTTGTAAAGATTTTATCAGTTCTGTCGAATTCTATCAACTCACCAAGCATCAGAAACCCCGTCCAGTCCGAAATCCTTGCCGCCTGCTGCATGTTATGGGTAACTATGATGATCGTTATCTCCCGCTTCAGGTTTACGGCAAGTTCTTCTATTTTAGCAGTTGAGATAGGGTCAAGTGCGGATGTTGGTTCATCAAACAGAAGCACTTCAGGTTTCACGGCAAGTGCCCTCGCTATAACGAGTCTCTGCTGCTGGCCACCGGACAGGGTATAGGCGCTTGAATGGAGCTTGTCCTTGACCTCGTCCCAGAGCGCTGCATGTCTGAGCGCCTGTTCAACGTGCTCAGAGAGTTCTGTCCTGGTTCGTACCCCCCTGAGTTTCAGGCCGTAGGCTATGTTGTCGAATACACTCATGGGAAAGGGTGTGGGCTTCTGAAACACCATGCCGATGCGGCTCCTGAGATCAATCAGGTCAATATTCTTTGAGAGGATATCCATGTCATTGAAGATAATCTCTCCTTCATACTTGTTGCCCGGATAAAGGTCATGCATTCTGTTAAAACACCTCAGCAGTGTGGTCTTTCCACAACCGGATGGCCCGATAAGGGCTATAACGTTATTCTTATATGCCGGCAAAGAGATCTCTTTCAGGGCATGTGTTCCGCCTGAGTAGTAAAAATCAAGCCTCTTGACTTCAATTTCAACGGTGTCGCTCATCTTTTCCCATACCTCCATCTGATTATCAATCTGCCCAGGATCGTCAGCATCAGGATAAATACCGTTATCATGAGAGATGCAGCCCATGCCTGTGCATGCCAGCTGTCATAAGGGCCCATAGCGTACTGAAATATGCTTACTGTAAGTGAAGCTATCGGCTCATTCATATTTGTAGAGAAATAGGAGTTGTTAAAAGATGTAAAAAGCAGCGGCGCCGTCTCACCGGCAACCCTGGCTATTGAGAGCAATATACCCGTAAATATCCCGGCGGCGGCCCCCCTGTAGACCACCTGGATAATCACCTTGTAATAAGGAGCCCCCAGGGCAAAGGC
>CAZXDE010000147.1:0-3371 GCA_964639515.1 uncultured Thermodesulfovibrio sp. | reverse complement strand
GTTCTTTTCTGGAGAAGCCTGACCCAATGGTTGGGTGGAATGGGCATTGTACTCTTCTCCCTTGCCGTGCTGCCCATGCTTGGCGGCGGAGGTATGCAGTTGTTTAAGGCCGAAGTCCCCGAGATTACCGTCGATAAGTTAAGGCCGAGGATTGTGGATACGGCAAAGGCGCTGTGGTATATATATACATCCCTTACGGCACTGGCTGCCATCCTTTTCATACTGGGCGGCATGACTGTTTACGATGGTATCAGTCACTCATTTACTACCCTTGCAACCGGAGGGTTTTCTACAAGGAATGCGAGTATCGGATACTATAACAGTCCTTTTATAGATGCAGTCACAACAGTATTTATGTTTCTTGCAGGAATAAACTATACTCTCTATTTTTATGCCTTCAAAGGCGACCTTTCAAAGTTTGCAAGGAGTGATGAATTCAGGTTTTATCTGAGGGTCACTGTTATTGCCATAACCCTTCTGACCGTAGACCTTTGGGGGAGGGATTACAGCACTCTCCTGGAGTCCGTCAGGTATGCATCGTTTCAGGTAGTTTCAATAATGACAACAACAGGCTATGCTACGGCTGATTATGAAAAATGGACCTACTTCGCCCAGTTGCTTCTTGTTATCCTGATGTTCTTTGGGGGAATGATCGGTTCGACCGGCGGGGGTATGAAGCAGGTAAGGATATTGCTGATGTTCAAGCAGGCATACAGGGAGCTCTACCAGCTCATTCATCCCAGGGCAGTGACCGTGCTGAAGCTGGAGGATAAATTTGTTCCAAAAGAGATCCTGGGCAGCATCTGGGGATTTCTCTTCCTCTTTCTGATAATATGGGTCAGTGCAACACTTGTAATGACATTGCTCGGAATAGATATTATTACATCCGCATCAACTGTTGTTTCCGCTCTTTGTAATGTAGGGCCTGCCCTTGGCGGGGCCGGTCCTGCAGAGAACTATGCCGGTTTACCGTATATGGCAAAATGGGTACTTATATTTTGTATGCTTGTGGGAAGGCTTGAGGTTTATACGGTGATTATACTGTTTATTCCCCATTTCTGGAAAAAATAAGGAGGGAGTAAAGATGAATACTATTGAGGTATATAAAAAGCTGCCGGGGAAGAATTGCGGCCAATGTCCTGAGAAGACCTGTATGGCCTTTGCACTCTCGTTGGTCAAAGGCGGAACGGATGTAGGGAATTGTCCTTACCTTGAGGCTGCCGTTGCAGAGGAGTTAAGGGGGGCAAAGGGGGTTGACTGGCGTGAAAGCCTGATATCGAATCTCAGGGAAGAGGTGAGCAGGCTTGATTTTCCGCTTTGTGCAGGTGGTATAGGGGCGGAGCTTGTTGATGGATCAATGAAGATAAGCTGCCTTGGAATGGATTTTCTCGTCAGCCCTGAGGGCGATATAACCACAAGGGGATATATAAATCCCTGGATCAAAATACTCCTGCTGCACTATATAAGGACCGGGGGCAGGGGAGAGCCGTCAGGCAGGTGGGTCTCGTTTTCAGAGCTCAAGGCCGGACGGGTAAAGGCGTCATCCTTTAACCGGGATTGCGAGGAACCCCTGAGGGAGTTGCTGGACCATGATATTGCGCGGACCGGAGCCATGCTTTCCCGTCTTGGTGCAGAAGAGACGGTTTCCGAGTCGGCAGACCATGCGTGGAGACTTCAGGCACTGCCGAAAGTTCCGGTGCTTATCCTCTACTGGAAGGAAGATAAGGACCTTGATGTCATGGGTTCTTCAATGTGCAGGATACTCTTTGACGGTTCGGCAGACAGGTTTTTAGATGTGGAGTCACTCATCTTCCTTCTGGAAGGCCTTGCAAACATAATAAGTCACGCCTTGAACCGTTAATGATACAGGTTTCTTCAACAGGTCACTGTAGTGGCGAGGTTACCTCGCCTTCCTTAGGGGGTCATGTAGCGGCGAGGTTTTGTGTAGTATGGCGGAGAGGGAGGGATTCGAACCCTCGGTAGGGTGTTAACCCCACAACCGCTTAGCAGGCGGCTGCCTTAAACCTCTCGGCCACCTCTCCATATTGATTGACAATCTACGATTGATAATTAATCAGCTATTTTAACAGAAAAACAGCAGGTCATGCAAAGAATAAATGCTTTGCCCGGCTTTCTATAATGATTCCTGATTCACTGACAGGGTTATTGGTAGTGGCGGGGTTTCCCCGCCTTCTTTAAGGTAGTGGCGAGGTTTCCTCGCCTTTTCCCTGTTTCTGCCTGTAATCCTCTATTGCCTTTCTCAGTGCATCAGCCCCGAGGTTGGAGCAGTGCATCTTCTGCGGGGGTAATCCTCCGAGGGCACTTGCAACCTGTTCCTTTGATATTGCCATGGCTTCCTCAAGGGTCTTGCCCTTTATCATCTCTGTTATCATACTGCTTACAGCTATGGCGGCACCGCAGCCAAAGGTCTGAAACTTTGCATCTTCGATCCTGTTGTCCTTTACCTTGATAAAGAGCTTCATCATGTCTCCGCAAACAGGATTGCCCTCTGTGCCCACGCCGTCTGCATCAGGCATCTCTCCCACATTCCTTGGATTCATGAAATGGTCCATCACTTCTTTGGAATACATGTTCCACCCTCCTCCATATCTCCCCACCCCCTGGAAAAGGGTGAGAGTTCTCTTAATCTCCTGATTATCTGAGGAAACTCCTCAAGGGCATACTCTATCTGTTCCTCCGTATTATCTGCTCCCAGTGTGAAGACAACAGAGCCATGTGCTACATGAGTAGGGATTCCCATCGAGAGCAGCACGGGTGAGGATTTTAAAGCCTTTGACGTACATGCCGAGCCGCTTGCAACGTATATCCCTTTTGCTGCAAGCATGAGGAGCATCCCTTCCCCTTCGATATACTCCACACAGAAACTGGCATGTCCTGGAAGCCTCTTTTCAGGATGACCCGTGAAATGAACGTCTTCAATCTTCATGATACCCTTGATAAGCCTGTCCCTCAGTTGCCTTATGCTGTCAACCCTCAGGGGTAATTCAGCCTTTGAAATCTCTGCTGCCCTGCCCATGCCAACTATTGCCGGAACGTTTTCGGTTCCCGCCCGCCGTCCGCCTTCCTGGATGCCGCCGAAGATCAGTGGTATAATCCTCTGGCCTTCCCTGAGATATAGGGCTCCAGCCCCTTTAGGGCCATTGAACTGATGAGCCGACATGCTGAGGAGGTCTACGCCGAGTTCCTTTACATCAACAGGTATGTTGCCTACCGAGGCAACGGCATCAGTGTGGAGGGTGATGTTTTTCTCCCTTGCAATTGCCGCTATTTCACTTATCGGCTCTATCGTACCGACTTCAGGACTGGCATGTATTACAGAGATCAGTATTGTCTCATCAATGATTGCCTTT
>CAZXDE010000146.1:0-3403 GCA_964639515.1 uncultured Thermodesulfovibrio sp. | reverse complement strand
CGGATTTTCTTATATTTTTAATGCTTTCAAGATTTTTCTGAGTGCCTGAAAAGGCACCGTCAAGATCAACTATATGTATGAGTGTGGCCCCCTCTTCCACCCACCTTTTTGCTACGGCAACAGGGTCTTTTGAGTAGGAGGTGACCATCTCCTTTTTGCCCTGGAGGAGCCGTACACACTCGCCATCCTTGAGGTCTATTGCAGGTATTATTATCATGGCAAGTAATATAACATATTTGTGAGGATTTTTGAGTCTGTTCAGCACTTGCCCCGGGTCTCCGGTGCCCTGGAAAGTCGTTTTAGTTTATAATTAACAGGACAGGAGGTGTGTTATGCAATTTTTTATATTACTTGCTATTATTATTGCCATGGCCCTTGTGGTCTTTGCCGTACAGAATGCAACAGCCATAACGCTGACTTTTCTTGCCTGGCAGTTTTCAGGTTCCCTTGCCGTTATACTTGCCTTAACCTTTGCCGCAGGTGTGCTGACGGGACTCTTTCTCTTCGCTCCGACATGGCTGAGAAAGAGCAAAGAGGGGAGGGGGCAGAAGAGGCGGATTCAGGAGCTTGAAAAAGAACGTTCAAAGTCAACCGGGGAGCAGGGTAACCCCGAGGTGGATTGACAAAAAAAGATGAATTCTTGTATTGTATATGACTCAATCACGAGTGATGAGGATAATGAGTCGAAAGTTTTCAATGGAATCTCTTTAAGTATTTGTGGTTAGATTGTAACTTGACTTTGTATTATATTTGAATAAATTTTTTTGAAAGGGAAGGTAGAAGAGATGAAGACCTGCTTTGCCAAGAAAGGTGAGGTTGAGAGGAAATGGTATTTAGTCGATGCATCCGACAAGGTACTGGGAAGACTTGCCACAAGGATAGCAACCTATCTCAGGGGCAAACACAAGGCCCGGTTTACTCCGAATATTGACACAGGTGATTTTATTGTGGTAGTTAATGCAGAGAAGGTGACATTGACGGGCAAGAAACTTGACGATAAGATTTATTATCATCATACAGGTTATCCCGGTGGTATAAAGGCCGAGACTGCAAGAAAGAGACTGCAGCGCAAGCCGGAAGCAGTCATTATGGATGCTGTCTGGGGCATGCTGCCCAAAAACAGGCTCGGAAGGGCGATGCTTAAAAAGCTGAAGGTCTACCGTGGTGCTGAACATCCTCATGAGTCGCAGCAGCCGGAGACAATAACTCTGTAAAGGCATTTATTCAGGTTATTTTGAAAATACGTAATAATAACTGATAAACAAGTAACTAAGAAACAAGGAGTGGTGGATGGCAGAGATTGTATATCAGGCAACAGGCAGGAGAAAGACCTCGGTTGCAAGGGTTATCTTAAAGCCGGGGACAGGACAGGTAGTGGTTAACAAGCGGCCTATCGAGAACTATTTCCCAAGGGAGACCCTCAGAATGGTGGTTCGGCAGCCACTTGAGCTTGTCGGGATGTATAACAAGCTTGATGTCAAGGTGACTGTTAATGGTGGCGGTCTTTCAGGTCAGGCCGGGGCTGTAAGGCACGGGATTGCAAGGGCATTGCTTAATGTCGATTCCGACCTGAGGCCGAAGCTCAAGAAAGAAGGATTACTCACCAGGGATCCCAGGATGAGGGAGAGAAAGAAGTACGGCCAAAAGGGCGCCAGGAAGAGATTCCAGTTTTCCAAGAGGTAGAATCCAGTTAACCGCAGAGAGCACGGAGAACGCAGAGAGAATTTTTTACTTTTTTCTCTGCGCATCACTGCATCTTTTGCGGTTTATCTTTGTTTATGTCCAGGTAAAAAGATGCTTAAAGTGGCTATATGCGGCGGTAGCGGATATGCAGGCAGCGAGTTGCTCCGTCTCCTTTCCCTTCATCGCGAAGTCAGGATAACGGCTGTTACCTCAGAGCGTTCATCCGGCAGGAAAGTCGTGGACTTGTTTCCCCATCTCATGGGCTCGCTTGATCTTGAGTTTGAGCCTTTAAGTCCGGAGATTCTCCTTAAAAAGGCTGACCTTTTTTTCATGGCCCTTCCCCATGCAGCCTCGCAGAAAGCAGTCAATTTCTTCTACTCCCGGAAAAAACATGTTGTTGACCTGTCAGCCGATTTCAGGCTGAAAGACCCGGCTATATACGAAGAATGGTACAGCACCGGACACGAATATCCCTCAGTGCTCAAAAAGGCAGTCTATGGATTGCCGGAAATCTACCGCAGGAATATAAAGAAGACGAGGCTTGTAGCCAACCCGGGTTGTTATCCTACAGGGGCGTTGCTCGGTCTTTATCCGGCCTTAAAAGAGGGTCTGATTGAGGCTGATTCCATAGTTATAGACTCAAAGTCAGGCACTTCCGGCGCAGGGCGCAAGGCCGCTATCCCCTATTCTTTCTGTGAGGTAAACGAGTCCTTCAGGGCTTACGGGATTGCCACGCACAGGCATACACCCGAGATTGAGCAGGAACTCTCCATAATTCACGGCACACAGATGACGGTCAACTTTACGCCCCATCTGCTGCCTGTAAACAGGGGAATCCTGACCACCATCTATTGCAGGCTAAAGGGGGATCATTCAACAGGCCGTCTCCTTGAACGTTACCGGGATATATACAGGAAAGAGTCCTTTGTAAGGGTTTATGATGAGGGGAATCTGCCTGATGTCAGGAATGTCCGGGGAACTAACTTCTGTGATATCGGAATGAAGGTCAATCAGAGGACGGGAACCCTTGTTGTTGTCACTGCAATAGACAACCTTCTGAAAGGCGCTTCAGGCCAGGCAATACAGAACATGAATATCATGATGGGTTTTAAAGAGACCGAGGGCCTTAAACTGCTTGCACCTTTGCCGTAAAACTGCCTGAGTTGTTTTTGAAAAACCGCCGTGCTATTTGCGGCCAGGTAACCCAGGCTGTCAGAAGAGACGGTTCTCTCTTGAGCTCAGGAAAGTACGGGTTATATCAATCCATTCTCTTTGTGTTTCGTTGCTATGGTCTCGGCCAAATTCTCAAGAGCTTTAAAATCAGCCTCTGAAGGTAAGCCTTTGACAAGAACGGGTTCTATAACTTCTGCTTTAAGATTAGGGAGCATCCCCGACAGGATTTCTACAGTCCTGCCTCCCCACCCGTAGGAGCCGATAATGGATATGAACCTGGCTTTGGGACGTAATGCGTTAGTTAAAAAAGCAGCATAAGCGGCGTTAGGATGTGGACCTGCAAGAACCGTTGGAGTACCAATAACTATTGTTCCGGCATCAACGAGAGCCATTGCCAGCTTTCCTATGTCCGTCACGGTCAAGTTGAACTGCTCGACGGCAACTCCTTTCTCTACCAGTGATGAAACAAGAAAATCCACCATCTGCTTTGTGCTGTTATGCATTGAAATATAAGGTAAAACTACCAGGTTCTTCGATGGCGACTCTA
>CAZXDE010000145.1:0-3407 GCA_964639515.1 uncultured Thermodesulfovibrio sp. | reverse complement strand
GCTTCATTTCAATTAGCCAAACATGTTAAAATACTAAAATGTTGGTAGTGAATGTTAAGGAGGTTGTATATGCTTAAGAAGTTTCTCGTTGTTACTGTTCTTCTCCTTATCCTGTCTCAGGGTGTTGCCTTTGCAGCAGGGGCCAAGGGTGAGATAGTCTTCAGGGATGCGCTGTATGGGGCGGTGGTTGGTTCTATACTCGGAGGCGCTATCTATCTTATTGATCAGGATAACTTTTCTGCAAAGCTTGGTATGGGAGTGGCTGTGGGTACACTGGGAGGCCTATTTTTCGGGGTTGCAGAGACGAGGAGTCTTGTTGAGATAAAGAAGGACAATGTAATGTTTGCCCTGCCTTTACCAATGATACAGAAAAGACATTCCGGCATCCTGTACTCAGCCTCGCTTCTGAGAGTTGCTTTTTAGATTGATGCTGAAAAAGAGTCTGGATGATGACCTTATTATATGAAATCCATAAATATTTCCAGGCAGCATTTAGATAAGTTAATACAGCATGCCCGTGCCGGTGCTCCGGAAGAGGTATGCGGGATACTCGCCGGAGCGGGTGATGAGGTTGTTGAGGTCTTTGAAATGGCCAATACGGAGCACTCACCTGTCAGCTATTTCATGGATCCGAAAGAGCAGTTCCAGGTTATGAAGGCCATCAGGGAGAAGGGACTCAGGATGGCGGCAATCTATCATTCCCACCCCGCATCAGGGGCATTTCCATCAGCAAAGGATGTCAGGCTTGCCTTTTATGACGACCTTGCATATATTATAATCAGTCTTATGAATGATGAACCTGTTGTGCGTGCCTTCAGCATAAAAGAGGGCAGCGTGGAAGAGCTGGAGATTGTAACAGTTTAGATGGAGTGTTTATGAAAAAGGCAGGATTTATTTATGACGACGTCTTCCTGAATCATCTGCCGCCCGAGTGGCATCCTGAATCTCCGCAACGCCTTAAGGCAATACACAACAGACTGAAAAATTCCGATATATGGGACTCCCTTATTCATCTCAGGCCCAAAAAGGCAGGTTTTGAAGAGATAGGGGTTGTTCATACCCATGACTATGTTGAGAGAATAAGGAACTTCGGCACTGGTTATCTTGATACCGACACCTTTATGTCCGAAGGGACGCTTGAGGCGGCCCTTTATGCTGCCGGGGCGGTTATGGAAGCCATAGAGAAGTGTCATCAGGGTATTATAAACAGTGCATTCTGTGCAGTCCGCCCGCCCGGACACCATGCAGAGGCTGACAGGGCCATGGGGTTCTGCATATTCAACAACGTGGCCGTGGGGGCCGGCTATGCCCGGAGAGTGGGATACAAACGGGTTTTTATAGTTGATTTTGATGTCCACCATGGTAACGGCACAGAGCATATCTTTTATGAAGACGATACGGTCTTCTACTTCAGTACCCACCAGTACCCCCATTATCCCGGCACCGGAAGTGAGCGGGAGAGGGGATCCGGTAAGGGAGAGGGTTTTACGTATAATATCCCCTTACCGTCCGGTTCAGGGGATAAAGAGTACATGCGGATATATACGGAGGTGCTCCTGGGCCTGGTCTCTTCATTTAATCCGGATATCATCCTTATATCCGCCGGCTACGATATACACGCAAAAGACCAACTTGCCGGTATTAATGTGACGGACGAGGGGATAAGAAGTATAGTACGGGGTATACTCACAGCAGCAGAGGGTCTCCCCATTGTATTTTCCCTTGAGGGTGGATACGACCTGACAGCGCTTGCTGACTCCGTATTGATAACTACGGAAGAGATGCTCGGAAGGTGATTACATGGAGCGTAGTTAAGCTTTTTACTTTAATTCCCATTTCTCATGAAAAACTTTTTTGAAGTTTCGTGCAGCATGTAATACAGCTAATATTTCTATATCTTCATTATCTCTAACTTTATAGACGATTCTGTAATTTTGATAGATGACTTCTCTGAAATCGTAATTTGCAAGCTCAGGGATAATACGACCAATACGAGGCATTGTTTCAAGTTTTTGGGTGGCCTTGATAAGAGATATTATAAATCGTGTTGCATAAGTTTTGGAATCTTTGGCAATGTATTCATGTATCCTCTGTAAATGACTGTTTGCCTTTTCTGTCCATCTTATTTGCCCCATTGTTCAACTCTTTGGAGTACCTCTTCTATAGTCAATGACCTTCCAGCTTCAGCATCCTTCAGTCCCTCCAAGACCTGAGCAACAAAGTCTATTTCATACATTATGTCTTCTAATGAGCACTCATCGGGCAACTGTTTAATAGTTTCAATAGCGATTTCTTTTAGTTGTGCCATCTAAACACCTCCTGTCAATCTATATTGTGAACAAATGTTGTGTAACCCGGAAATATTATTTTTTGTCCGGGGTTGTTTCTTCTATATTATATATGGTATAAATAAAAAAGAGGAAGCTAATGGAAAGAAAGGTATTATATTTTGAGAAACCAGGCCGTGATAATACAGAGGACTGCCTTAAGGCTGTCCAGGATATACTCAAAGAGGGGCATATCCGTGATCTTGTGATTGCCTCCACCACCGGTGAGACAGGGCTCCGCTTCAGTGAGGTATTAAAGGACAGTGGGTTGAACATAGTTGTTGTTACGCATTCTCACGGGTTCAGGGAGCCCAATACCATAGAGATGCCTGCTGAGGTGGCAAGAAAGATCGAGTCAAATGGCGCGAAGGTATACACCGGTACCATGATTACCCATTCCCTTGAGACATCCCTGTCTTCAAAGTTCAACGGCCTCTATCCCACACTTATCGTTGCCCAGTCACTCAGGAGATTTGGAGAGGGGCCAAAAGTCTGCTGTGAAATAGCGATGATGGTGGTTGATGCAGGTCTAATCCCGGAGGGTGCAGAGGTCCTGACAGTTGCAGGTACCGGCAGGGGGGCGGACACGGTGATGATTGTAAAATCAGCCGCTTCAAAGAGGTTTCTTGACCTGAGGGTGCTTGAGATACTGGCAAAACCCAGGAGTTGATACTTCAGCTGTCAATTCAGGCATTAAAGACAGGGAGGGAGCAGACAATTCTTTACTGACTGTTGCTCAAAGACAAAGATGACTGATGCTGTCACTCTGAATCTCCCCTGACATCGTATCTACATTCATAATCTGCAGTAACCTTTTCCTTTTGATCAAGACTGTCAAGGGCAATTAAGTTACCGTGGTCTGAACCAGCGCAATCATTAGGCAGTAACATGACAGGCAGGAGTTGCAGGAATTAAAAAGGAGGTAGCATTTATGTTACGAAAGCTGTTTTTTTTAGTCTCACTTGTCTTCCTTATGTCTCTGGTCGGTAGTGCCCTGGCATTTGACCCTGTACGTCATAAGATCGACGACTTCGAGTCCTGGATAGATTCTGATTCCATGACATGGGATAAAACGATTGT
>CAZXDE010000144.1:0-3423 GCA_964639515.1 uncultured Thermodesulfovibrio sp. | reverse complement strand
CTGTTTGATGTAAAATTATACATCATCAGGGCTTCATTATGAGATATAACGGCATCTTTAAAAACTTCAGAAAGAAAAATATACTCGTCGTTGGCGACATTATCCTTGACCACTACATCTGGGGACTCGTTGAGAGAATCTCCCCGGAGGCACCTGTGCCGGTAATTGATGTAAAGGATGAGAACTACACACTCGGAGGTGCTGCAAATGTTGCTGCCAACATAGTGGCCCTTGGTGGAAAGGCAACAGTCGTTGGGGTGAGGGGTGATGACGTATCAGGAAAGGTTCTCCACTCCCTGCTCAGTGACCGTGGGATTGACACATCAGGCCTGTTCAGCGGAAAGAGGCCGACAACTATCAAGACCCGTGTTATTGCACACAGCCAGCAGGTGGTCAGGTTTGACAGGGAAGACAGGCGGAGGATAGACGAAAGGCTTTTTAAAAAGATAAGGGATTTTCTCTCTTCCGACAGGGACAACTGGGATGCACTTATAATCTCAGATTACAAAAAGGGGGTTATATCCGAAAAGATGATGAGTTTTATTTCAAGGGAATTCAAAAAGAAAGGCACCTTTGTGTCGGTCGACCCAAAAGTTGGGCACTTCAACTGCTATAAAGGTGTCTCTCTTATCACCCCGAATACAAAAGAGGCCTCGGAAGGAACCGGCATAGAGATAAAGGACGAAAAAGCTCTTCTGAAGGCCGGGGAAACCCTTCTCAGGGATTTGCGGTGTGACTCGGTCCTGATTACGCGTGGAGAGCATGGAATGACCCTCTTTGAGAAAGGTTCTGCAATAAGCCATATCCCCACTGCTGCAAAGGGGGCATTTGACGTCACCGGGGCAGGCGATACGGTAATTGCCACAATTACCCTTGCCCATGTCTCAGGGGCTGACCTGAGAGACGCAGCTATAATTTCAAACCATGCAGCCGGGATAGTTGTAGGTCAGGTGGGCACTGCAACTGCAACGCCTGAGCAGATAATGCAGTCGATAAAGGATGCAGTCTGACCGGAAAGACAGATGGAAACGGATAAAGAGAAAAAAGACCTGAAAATATATGGAATCGGAAAGACAAAGGCCGTTGCACTGCTTTCAGGGGGGCTTGACAGCACACTCGCCATCCTCGTCCTCCTGAGACAGGGGATTGACGTAACCGCCATTACCTTCCTGACCCACTTCGGGTGCGATATAACGGACAGCTCATCCTGCTCCCATAACCCCATGCCCGTTGCAAAAGAGTTCGGATTCAAGGTCAAGCTCTCGCACCTTGCCGACAAATTCATTGAAATAGTGAAAAACCCGGGGTTTGGACATGGCAGGAATATGAACCCGTGTATTGATTGCAGGATATTGATGTTAAGAGAGGCAAAGGTATTTATGGACCTCATCGGTGCCGACTTCCTTGTTACCGGAGAAGTCCTTGGCCAGAGGCCCATGAGCCAGAGAAAGGCATGTTTCCCGCTCGTGGACAGAGAGGCTGGTGTGGAGGGCCTTGTACTGAGGCCCCTGAGCGCAAAGTTACTTCCTCCAACCACTGCAGAGTTGAAAGGACTTGTAGACAGAGAATATCTCTACGACTTTAAGGGAAGGACCCGCAGGCCACAGATGAACCTTGCAGCCGAACTTGGACTTACAGACTATCCCTCCCCGGCAGGGGGGTGTCTTTTGACTGAACCGTCCTATGCCTGCAGACTCCGGGACCTCCTCAAATACAACTCCGCTCCCGAGCTCAAGGAGTTACACCTCCTGAGAGTGGGCAGACATTTCAGGACATCTCCTGAATGCAAAATCATAGTCGGCCGTAACGAGGCGGAAAACGAAAAGATCATCGCCCTCGCCTCTTCAGAGGATACCCTGATGAGTGTGGAAGGCATTGGAAGTCCGACAACCATTATTACCGGCAGGGTATCTGACGATGAGATTATGACCGCTGCATCATTGACAGCAAGGTATTCTGATGCAAAACACCTCTCCCAGGTGGAAGTGACAATATCAACTCTGAAAGGAACTTCATACAAATTGATGTGTAACCCAGCCACAGATGACCTGATTGAAGGGTGCAGGGTTGTGGATAACAAAAGCGCAAAGGCTTACAAGTTGGCAAGCTAACAGGCTGGCAGGCTTAAAGCGAAAGACCAAAGTCCGGCACCAGCCCGGCCAGACCCCTCACCCTGTTGGAAAGAAGCAGGATTCCAAAAACTATCAGGAGCAACCCGCTTATAATCATAATAACCCTCATATATCTCAGAAGCCATTTCGAATAACTCAAAAAGGTATTCAACGCAAGGGCAGAGAGAAAGAAGGGAACGGCAAGCCCGAGGGAATAGACCGACAGGAGTTTGAGTCCATAGATAGCCGAGCCCTTGGCACTCGCGTACAGGAGTATGCTCCCAAGTATGGGCCCTATGCAGGGAGTCCAGCCTGCCACAAAGGCCATGCCTAAAACAAAGGTTCCAATATATCCGGCGGGTTTTCCGCTTAAATGGAATTTTCTTTCTCTCATGAGAAAATCAAGCTTTAAAAAACCGGCAATAAAGAGACCGAAGATAATTACGATGATACCTCCGACTATCCTTATTCCGTCCTGATATTGAAAGAGAATATGTCCGACTGCAGATGAAGACGCCCCGAGCAGGATGAAGACAAAGGAAAATCCGAGGATAAAGGCAAGGGAATTCGTCATTGTGAGAAAACGAATGCGAGCCCTGTCCGTCCTGTTGGTCAGGTCCTCAAAAGAGATACCTGTTATGAATGACACATATGAAGGCACTAAAGGTAAGACACAGGGTGATACAAAAGAGAGAATACCTGCAAAAAAGGCAAGTGAATAGGAAATATCGGTCTTCATCTCGCACACTCCTTTTCTGAACCTTTCAACTTCTCGATTGCATGTGGAATCACGTCAAGGACAGCATCGATCCCCTCTCTTACAGCCCTGGGACTGCCGGGAAGGTTTATAATGAGACATTCCCCCCTCGCACCTGCTACAGCCCTTGAGAGCATGGCCCTTGGGGTCTTCTTCAAACCCTCAAATCTCATCGCCTCTGCAATACCCGGAACTTCACGGTCTATTACCTCAAGAGTTACATCAGGGGTAATATCCCTGGGGCTGAGACCGGTACCTCCAGTTGTAAGGATAAGGTCAACACTCCCTGAAAGGTTGATTAACCTGTCTTTCAAAATATCCCTGTCATCAGCAATAACCTCATATTGCACCACCTCTATCCGGGCCTGCTCAAGTATTTCGCGCAGTATCCTGCCGCTTTCATCCACCCTCTCCCCCCTTGCACCCTTGTCGCTAAGTGTCAGTATTGCTGCCCTGAACATTCAATCCCCTGTGATTACATGGTGAATTTAAGATCATTTATCAATAGTCAATAGTCAATAGTCAATAGTCAATAGTCAATAGTCAATAGTCAAT
>CAZXDE010000143.1:0-3446 GCA_964639515.1 uncultured Thermodesulfovibrio sp. | reverse complement strand
GAGATATTTTAACATGATGGGAGGCAAAATAGAGGGGGTTTAATGTATAATTAATAACCAAAATTGGGCAATTCCTTATAATTGTTGAATCGCTCAATTCGGGTAATTGCTGATCAGCCGGGGTAGCTCAGTCTGGTAGAGCAGCTGATTCGTAATCAGCAGGTCAGGGGTTCGAATCCCCTCCTCGGCTCCACCTTTTAAAACACCTGCTTGAAATTAGGAGGAAAATTATTACAGTCAAGGAGGATATATGGGACAGTTAGGGATGGATTTAAACAGGTTTATTCTTGAGGAGGAACGGAGGTATTCTCATGCCACGGGCTCGTTAACTCTGGCCCTTACAGCAATGGAAACAGCTACAAAGATTATAGCCTCTCATGTCAGGATGGCAGGTCTTGCCGATATACTGGGAAAGGCCGGGAAGGTCAATGTCCAGGGAGAAGAGGTTCAGAAACTTGATGAAATGTCAAATAAAATGATGGTCCGGCATCTTTCAGACAGTGGACAGTTTTATGGCCTTGCCTCGGAAGAGCTTGACGAGGCTATTTTCCCGGAAAAGGGGAGGGATGGTAAATATTTAATAGCCTTTGACCCCCTGGATGGTTCATCAAATATTGATGTGAACGTAAATATCGGAACAATCTTTTCGATTCATAAAAAGGTCAGCGGAACGGTTGAAGATTTTTTTCAGGAAGGGTACAAACAGGCTGCAGCAGGTTATGTAGTTTATGGTTCTTCAACAATGATGGTTTACTCCACCGGCAACGGAGTGAACGGCTTTACTCTTGACCCGTCAGTCGGGCTCTTCCTGTTGTCACACCCTGACATGAGACTTCCGGAGAGGGGAAAGACATATTCCATAAATGAGTCGAATTATCCGGGATGGGACGATGGATTGAGGAAGTATATTGACTCTTTAAAGCAGAAAGGGTACACTGCAAGATATATAGGCTCCATGGTTGCCGATGTCCACAGGACCTTGATAAAGGGTGGTGTTTTTGCTTATCCGGCGGACAGTAAGAGCAAAAGCGGTAAACTGAGACTCCTTTACGAGGCATCGCCAATGGCTTTTCTCATAGAACATGCAGGAGGAAAGGCAACAACAGGAAAGGAAGATATACTGAAGGTCAAACCGGAGTCATTGCATCAGAGGGTTCCCCTCTTTCTGGGCAGCAGGGCGGAGATAGAAGAGTTGCTGGATTATGTCTGATAACACCGGGAATTTAGCAGGATATGCAGAAGAGGCATTTGTTATGAAGAGGATATTTAAAGGAATGACAGAGAGATGATAGATAAAGAAAGCGTCCTGAAGTTTTTCAGTACCTGCAGCCATCCCCTGAGCTTTAAGGAGGCCATCTCACAGATGGGCCTTGACCGCAAGGAGGCGAGACACCTGAGGAAGATCCTCCAGGGGCTTGTCAAGAGCGGTGAACTTATCATGACCCGGCAGGGCAGGTACGGCACACCTGAAGAGATGAGCCTTGTGAAGGGTTATTTTGAGGCGCACAGGGATGGTTATGGCTTTGTTATTCCTGAAGACCCCGGGCAGAGGGATGTATTTGTGCCTTCAAAGGCAACCCTTGGTGCAATGGAGGGTGACAGGGTGATCGTGAGGATTGAAAATCCCAAAAAGCGGGATGGAAGGATCCTCAGGATACTTGAGCGTGCCCAGACACGGCTGGTTGGGACCCTTGAGATAACAAAGGGTGTATCTTTTCTGCGGCCAAAAAGGAGGGACATCCCCTTTGATATATATATTGCACCCAAGGACAGGAAGAATGCGAAGAACGGGGATATGGTGGTTGCAGAGATCCTGACTTATCCCACGGACAAGAGGCCTCCCTCGGGAAAGGTTATAAAGATGTTGAAGAAGCCGGAGATTCCTGCTGAGGAGGTAGAGTCCATAATTGATGAATTCAATCTCCCGAGGAAGTTTCCTGCCGAGGTTACAAAGGAGGCAAGATCGCTTTCTGCAGAGATTTCCGGGGATATGCCCGGCAGGAGAAAAGACCTTCAGAAACTGCCCACCGTCACCATTGACGGCGAAAGGGCAAAGGATTTTGACGATGCCATATCAATAAAGCTCAGGAAGTTCGGCTATACCCTTTACGTCCATATAGCTGATGTGGGGTATTACGTGCCCTGGGAGAGTGTTATTGACAGGGAGGCGAAAAAGAGGGGGACAAGCGTCTATCTGCCGGACAGGGTAGTGCCCATGCTTCCAAAAAAACTCTCTGAGGATATATGCAGCTTAAAGCCGAAAGTTCCAAGGTTTGCCTTTACAGTGGAGATGGATTTCAGCCGTGATGGAGTGAGGATTAATCAGAGGTTTTATCCGAGTATTATCCGGAGCGACGAGAGGATGACTTATACGCAGGTGAAGGAGATACTCGTTGACGAAGACAGGAAACTGCGACAGCGGTATGATTATCTCCTGAAAGAGTTTGAGCTTATGGAAGAGTTATGCGGTGTTATGAGAGAGAGGCGGCTCAAGAGGGGAAGCCTTGACTTTGATCTTCCGGAGCCGGAGGTGTTGCTTGACATAAGGGGCAATCCTGAAGCCATTGTTGTAGCAGAGAGGAACTTTGCCCATATGATTATAGAGGAGTTCATGATTGCTGCCAATGAGGCCGTAGCCGAGAACCTCTCGGCAAAGGGTGTGCCGTCTATTTACAGGATACATGAGCCTCCTGATCAGAACAAGATGGACGATATCCTGAAGGTGATAAAGGCCGTAACCAACATCAGGAAGAAGCATTTGAGTGTAAAGGACCTGCCTTACATCCTGGAGAAGGTCAGGGGCAGGCCTGAGGAGGATGTCGTCAACTATATAGTCCTCCGTTCACTGAAGCAGGCCCGTTACTCTATTCAGAATGTTGGCCACTTTGGCCTTGCATCAGAGTGTTATACCCATTTTACCTCTCCCATAAGGCGTTATTCAGACCTTGTTGTCCACAGGATACTCAGGGAGGGGCTGGGGAGAAAAAAGATGAAGGATGACAGGATGAAAGAGCTTGAAGAGGCCCTCCCAAGCACTGCCTTTCATTGCTCCAGGAGGGAAAGGATTGCTGACGATGCAGAGAGGGCAGTAGTGGCTGCCATGCGTGCATGGTTTATGAAGGGCAAGGTCGGCGAGGAGCTTGTTGCAAGGATAGTCGGTGTTACACCTCAGGGTATAAAGGTAAGGCTCAAGGATTTCTATGTTGATGGTTTCCTGCATGTATCCTATCTGACTGATGACTACTATATCTATAATGAGAGGAACCTCCAGCTTGTCGGAAGGCGGAAGAAGAGGAGATTTTCCATCGGGGATGAGATTGCCGTGAGGGTTGACAAGGTGGATCTGGATCAACGGGAGATCATCTTTGGGTTACCCCGGACTTAAGAGAATACTTGATAATTTATATTGCACCTATGATTTCAGTGAAAGGCTCCTTCATGACCCC
>CAZXDE010000142.1:1498-3484 GCA_964639515.1 uncultured Thermodesulfovibrio sp. | reverse complement strand
ATGATAAAAAGGGGACAGGCTACTTTTTATGTTCCAGCTTTAACCAGGGCTATAGGCTGGGGTCGGTATTGAATCCTGATAATGAAGACAGCCTCATCCTGAATTTTTCGCTATGCATATGTGTTTTCCCCTCTACCCTGCATGTTGCAAATAAAGGTTTAATTGCTTATCATACGGAGACTACATAAATAATCTCAATATAGACATATAGCTATTAATCCGGGAAAAGGATGAGCAGAAAAACTGCAATTATATTACTCTTGCTACTCTCCATGCCTCTTGCCATATATCTCCTGATGCCTTCTGATGCAAAGAGGATCAGGAAGATTGTTGAGGAAGGCAGGGAGGCGGCAATACAAAAGGACCTCTCAGGGGTGATGAGCCCGGTCTCTTATAATTACAGGGACAGGTATGGCTTTTCGTACCTCTATCTTAAAGAAACCCTGAAGCGGATATTTAAGGATTATGATTCCATCGAGATTGACTTGAAGCGGTTGCGCGTTGATGTTGATTCTAAAGACGGAAAGGCCAGGGCAAAGTTCCTGCTTAAGGCTGTTGGAATAAAAAACAACGACAGGGAATACATACTTGGCTCAGAGGAGGTCTATGAGTCGGTCTTTCTTACACTTAAAAAAGAGCACATGAAATGGAGAGTGGTGGAGACCTACCTGCCTACCAGAGAAGGATTAATCTTTTAAGGTTAGCTATCTCCTCCGGAGCACCCAACCCTGGTACCGTCTTCAGCCTGTAATTCCTGAACCGCTTTACCACAAGCCCCCTTAAGGGGTCTGCCTCCACCCCGATTGCACCGCTAAGGTCTGTTCTGAAAACATTAATTCCTGAGAGCCTCTGCAGGGTGGCCCTGTGGGGATGGCCGTAGGGATTTCCTGCCCCCACACTTATGACCGCTGCCGCTGGACTGACTGAAACAAGGAAGGACCTGGTACTTGATGTCTTGCTGCCGTGGTGTGCAACCTTCAGCACATCACTTTTAAGATATTTTTTGAGTTCAACTATGGATTCTTCGGCATCTGCCTCTATATCGCCGGTTAACAGGACCTTGAGGCCCCTGTCCTGAAACCTCAACACCAGCGAGTAATTATTATCTTCAGCCTCGGAAATGCTGTAATAACCCTTCCGGGGATGAAGGACGAGGAATCTGCTTTCACCGGCGGTCAGAATATCTCCGCCCTCTAACCGTCTGTGGAGGATATCATGCCCTAACGGCGGGCTGTACCTGAGAAACCCGTTATCCCATACCTCCTTTACCGGAACGGAGCTGAGCAGCTCCCACAGGCCGCCTGAATGGTCTTTGTCTGCGTGAGTTATGACCAGGGCATCTATCTTGTTGATACCTTTGTACCTGAGAAAGTCCACGACTTCCCTTCCCGTGTACCCGGTGTCCACGACAATCGTCCTGCCGCCTGAGGACTCGATCACCGCTGCATCACCCTGCGCAACATCAAGGAATGTTACCTTTGGAAGGGTTCGGTCAAGAGAGATAAAGGTCAAAATGATGGTTGCCGCGAGGGCTGTTGTGCTCAAAATGAACCATCGCCACCTCTTCCTCAGGGCAAAATATATTGCAGGATAGATGAAGAAGAGGGTTATCGCCGGAAAGGCCCCAACGGAAAGGGTTGTATTTTCAATCCCGGAGATATAGACGACTGAAGAATTCACAATATCCACCATACCCTGCAGCATACCCTGGAGGGGGAAATACCCTGTTACAAGATATATAATCCCTCCAAATACACCGGCTGGCAGGATCGAAAAGCAGATAACAGGCGTGAATATCAGATTTGCGGGCATACTGAGTGTTGAGATGGTATGGAAATAATAAAGAATGAGTGGTGAGGCCCCAATCAATGCGCCTGCGGTAACTAAAATCAATCTCAGAAAATTCTGCAAAGCCGGTTTAAACCTGTCCTGCTGAATATACCCTTCAAAAGTCTCCAGGGTAACGCCTATAAAGAAGACGGCAAG
>CAZXDE010000142.1:0-1398 GCA_964639515.1 uncultured Thermodesulfovibrio sp. | reverse complement strand
CTCTGTAGTAACAGGCAGTCCCGAGACAACACCTGAAAAGGGTTGCAGTTGTCTTGTCTTTAAAGAGTGAGTAATGCGGGACCCTTTCAGCTCTGTCCCGGAAGGTTCATATCTGACCTGCGCATAGCTGAAGGCAACAAGCACTATAGCTGTATATACAAAGACATGCCTGCCGTTGTTTTTGTAAAGGACTGCTAATAGGAGAAAAAAAAGAAAGAGGGTTACTGTGGGGAAAAACTGATAGAGGTAAAAGGCTCCGACACCTGAAATAAAACATATATATGGCAGGGCTGCGGTCATTCCGGGAGGTGCTTACCTAATCCCTTAATCCTTGCTGCTTGCCGATACAATTGTTTTTACAATTCCGGCGGCAACGGTCTGTATTGTCTCCCTGTCACTACCCTCAACCATAACCCTTATCTTTTGCTCGGTGCCGGAGGGTCTGACAAGTACCCTGCCTTTTCCGTCGAGTATCTTTTCAGCCTCTTTTATCTTTTTTAGAACCCCGGTATTTTTAATAACGTCTTTCTTCTTCACCTTTACATTTTCGAGAATCTGGGGGTAGAGGAATATATCGGAGACCATTTCAGAAAGTGGCGCCCCTGTCTTCTTCATGAGATAAAGCATCTGCAGGGCGGTAACAGGACCGTCTCCGGTTGTATTGTAATCAAAAAATATTATATGCCCCGACTGCTCCCCGCCAAGGTTGTAGCCGCCCCTGAGTATCTCCTCAACCACAAACCTGTCTCCCACGTCTGTCCTTATAAGCTTTATCCCCTTTCTCTGAAGGTAATGTTCAATCCCGAGGTTGCTCATAACTGTTGCAACCACGGCATCATTCTTCAGTTTGCCCTCTTTTTTCAGTGCCACCGCCCAGATAGCCAGGACCTTGTCTCCATCCACCTCCCTGCCCGTCTCATCAACAAAGAGGGTCCTGTCGGCATCCCCGTCATGAGCAACCCCGATATGTGCGGCATTGCGCAACACCTCTTCCTTAAGATGTGCAAGGTCAGTGGAGCCGCAGCCTTGATTGATATTCGTGCCGTCGGGATTGTTGTTTATTGTAATAACATCTGCTCCCAGTTCGGTCAGCACCTCCGGGGTAATCTTGTACGCTGCACCATTGGCACAATCCACCACTACCCTCAGACCCTCAAGATTCACACCCTTCGGGATTGTGGATTTTATAAATTCTATATACCTTCCGGTTGCATCCTCAAGCCTGTAAGTCTTTCCTATGGATGCTCCTGTAGGTCTTTTTGCAAGAAAGGCATCATCCCTGACCAGGACTTCTATCTCTTTTTCCACCTTGTCAGGGAGTTTGAACCCGTCAAAGGAGAAGAACTTGATCCCGTTATCCTCAAAAGGATTATGTGATGCAGAAATGACGACTCCTGC
>CAZXDE010000141.1:0-3505 GCA_964639515.1 uncultured Thermodesulfovibrio sp. | reverse complement strand
ATGGAGTGATGGAGTGATGGAGTGATGGAGTGATGGAGTGATGGAGTGATGGAGGGATGGAGGGATGGAGGGATGGAGGGATGGAGGGATGGAGGGATGGAGGGATGGAAGTGATGGAAGGGGTTAGAGCGGAGAAGGTGAAGGAGCTTAGGGAGAGGATGGAGGCTTTGGGGATACGGGAAGAGGAGATAATTGAAAAATTTGTACGTTCAGGGGGGCATGGCGGACAGAAGGTGAACAAGACCTCTACATGCGTATATCTAAAACACATCCCCACAGGTATAGAGGTCAAGTGTCAGGAGAGCCGTTCCCAGCCGCTCAACCGCTTCCTTGCAAGGAGGTATCTGACGGAAAAGATTGAGAGGAGATTACTCGGAACCGAAAGCCCTGCTGAAAAGGCAAGGCAGAAGATAAGGAAACAGAAGCTCAGGAGAAAGAAGAAGTCAAGGCTCAAGGGGCAGGCAGGGCAGTGAGGGCGTTCATTGAGGCAAGGGCGCTCTTTACAGTGCCCTTCAGTTTTTGCGATCCCTGAAGTGCACCTATTTTGTATTTTACCGAGATATCCAGTATCGACATCTCCGGGGTCCTGTAATTGAGCAGCACTGTGCCCGTTGCACTGAGGTCCACAGGTCCCTTTATCGTCAGATCCTTTATTAACAGCCTGCCGTTTTCTATGTCGCCGCTGCCGCTCACCTCTTTCAGCAGGATGTCGCTTCCGGAGGCAGGGACTTTGAAGTTTTTTACGAGTAACTCTATCTTTCCATCCTTTACCTGGTCCTGTCCGACAAGGATATGTCCTTTGAGCGTGAGAGAGCCGTCGCCGAGTATTTTATTATGAAAGTTCCTGATATCAAAGACCAGGTCCAGAAGGCCGTCCTTCTTCAGGACCTGAACCCTGGCCCCTTTGGTTGTAATGTATCCGATAGCTCCCTTGAAAATGTATGCCAGGGGTGTGACCCTTAAAACAACATCATCAAGTGTAAGCGCCTCTTTACCACGCCCTATCGATACGTCTGAAAAGACTACCTTTAAGGCGGATGCATCCGACAGCTCATACTCCAGGGGTATCCTGCTCCCTTTTGTCAGGGTTTCAAGTGCCCTTGAGTACAGGACATTATAGGGCAGGAACAGGTAAATCCCTATCAGAAAGGAGGCTAAAAAGAGCAGGACCTTCTTCATTTTATCTTCTCTATCTGCATATTCAGGTCGGCATACCCAGGGTCGTCAAACCTCTTTGATATGGAAAAGGCCCTCACCTGCACGTTTGAGAATTCACCGGCAACTTTAAGCACCTCAACTATTTCCGTAAAGTTCAATCCCTGATAAAGCACGCTTACGCCTTCAACACTGCCGGGGATTGGTTTTACCGTGGCGATCCTGTCCGAGAGGTTCAGTTTGTTCCCCGAGCTCTGGACAAATGACAGCAGGCCCTCCTGAAGATGCCCTGCTTCTTTATCTTTGATTGAAAGAAGTTTATACTCTTCAGACATTGAGTATATCTTTTCATATTGTTTCTGTACAGCATCCTTTTCTTTCACTATATGTCCTTCCCTGGCAGAGAAGAACATATAGGTGGCGGCAAAGATTATTACGATCAGCAGAGATATTCCGACCCTTTCCTTCATTTCTTAAACCTCGCAGTGATTATAAAATTCACCCCTTCCTTCTGAACCTTTGCGGATTCTATAATAAACTTGACCTTGAGTATCCTGGAGAGGTCTTCAGATGCCTTCTCGAGTGACTGCAGATTCTTTATGGTTCCCTTTATTTTTATCAACTCCTGATTGACGTTAAGGTCATCTACAGATGCATCCTCATTAAAGGATGTGCTCATGGCGGAGAGTATCTTCAGCGGCTCAATACTGGCGGCCCCCTGCTTCTTTATCTGGCTTATCCTGAAGAGAAGCATGCCGTAAGGGTCGGGATTATCAGCTATCTTCATGGATGAATATATGCCGTTAATCGCCTTTTCGTAGACCTTCAAATCCTTTTTCAGGGGAACGGTATTCAGGAACAGGGCTATGACAAAGACGAGATATGCGGCCCCCCAGAATATCAGGTCTTTTTTCATGGCGGCAAGTGTCCAGCCCTCTTGTTGTCCGGTCAGCCTCAAGTTAAGCTCTTTGCTCCTGCCTTTGGCAATAATCCGGTCAATCCATTCGAGAACCTGCTTCCTCTCCTGACCTGTAATATTAAACTCCTTCAAATCCCCGGCAGGGGGATATCCCTCTGTATCGCCGGCAATATGGAGAAATCCGTTGTCATTCTTCAGCAGGGTGGTATTGTCTGTCTTAAGCACAAAATTCCCCTCTTCAGACAGCAGGGCAATCAGGGATGGAGTGGTGACTATACTTGCGGAATTAAAGAGTTCCGGATAGTTTTCAATAAGTCCGCTCAGGTCCTCAAGGTAGATGAATGCCGTGACAGGTGAGGTATTTACAAAGCCGAACCTCTCCTGAATAACCCCTTCAGGAAAGATGCCCGAGAGATAAAGCCTTACCATTTCCCTGAGGTTTCCGCTTTTAACCGGCCTGAGATCAGTGGATACCAGGTTGACCAGTTCATCCGGTAATACGAGCATATAGCCTTTATGGGAGGGCAGGGCCCCGGTAAGCGGGAAACTCCTTTCGCTATAGGCGGTGCCTTCGCGTGAGCAGACCACCAACTGGTCTTTATTAAGAAATATTATCCTGTCCACCGACATAAAACTCCTCTGTTTCCTCAAAGTATTTAAGTATTTTAATCTTTCCCGACACTTTTTTAACAATCGCACCGGCCCTCGTCTTTGTGCCCCCCACCTCCGCCTCTGTAAAGATATAGAAGAGGGAGCTGCTGACGGTTATATAGGGCTGGATGGCGAGATACACATCATCCGTCATGCCGGGAACCTTTCTTATCTGGGAGATATCCTTAAATGGCTTTGATTCCCTGTACTTGATGATTGCCTCTGTAAGGGGTTCAACCTCGGGCAGAAAGGCGGCCATGACGGATTCCCCGGCAAAGTTGATATTCAGCTTACCTGCTGTGTCCTCTACCGTGAAATAGCCGAGCAGGTCTTTTGGGAGACTGGAGAATCCGGTCAGGAGCCTCAGTTCCCCAAGGCTGTACGGCCTCAGGTTGCGCAGGGCCTCCAGGTCAAGCTGCTCCGATGCATCGGAGAGCAGTCTTTCCACTGCATCCTCTGTCCTCCTTCTCAGTTTTTCATTTCTGGAAGATACCTCTGTAATGGATATCCTGCTGTTCAGCGGAACAACAACGGTAGTTATATACCCCTCGGATGTAGGAATGGTGGGCAGGGCGGCCCAGAGATCTTCAGATGAATCATAGGAGTTTTTGTCATCCTCCAGAAGCCTGGTAATTCCCTTTATTACAGAGTCGCAGTAGATATAACCCTGCTGAATCTTATGAGCTGAGGCCACCTCGTCATACTGGGCTACAACCTTTTCGTTTTTAAGCAGTAAAAGGGAGAGGGAGGCGGCAACAACGATAAGAACCACTATCAGGA
>CAZXDE010000140.1:0-3571 GCA_964639515.1 uncultured Thermodesulfovibrio sp. | reverse complement strand
ATCCTGATAAAGGGGAAGCTTGCGATAGATGACCAAACCGTGGCAAACCATTGACGGCAATGATACCCCGGATGGGTTTCTTGAACTCAGACAAAGGAACGGGTCTGATTTTCTTATAACCATTGACGGCCGTGTGCTGATGAACTCCTGGGCCAGCAAATCCGAGGTGCTGCTTTCGAAGCTGGCACTGCAAGCTCTTGAACAATAAAAAAGCCCCCAGGGTGCTCATCGGAGGGCTGGGGATGGGCTTGCACCCTGAAGGCGGCACTCGATGAGCTTTCCGGAGATGCCGGCGTTGTTGTGGCTGAACTTAACGCCGTGGTCGTCAGATTGCCCGTTTTATTTCCTTTATCTCAACTTATTGTTTTATTGTGTGCCTGTCGATATCCTCACAGCCATTGGTAAATAACGTCAGCTTATCCATGAAAAATATTGCTTTGTTTCATAGAACGCTGACGTCGGTTTTAGCAGGTCCGGGAAAGCGGCAGCGTTAATAAGGAGAACTTGTCAGGATATCCTTGACAACTCCTTCAGTTAATTTACCGCTTTTCTGGTCTTGTTTTAATACTATCCTGACTCTAAGGCCTTGCGTTATATTTAATCTCTTTTTCCCCTCCATAACAATATTATATCCTTCACACCATTATAATAGCCATTGATTTTTTACAATGGGTGGTGTCTACCCATTTGCTCAGGGCCTGCAGGGGTGGCAAGCACCACAAGGTCTGTTCCCACGGATACTACTGTGTATTTCAGGCGGATTCCTTTAAAATCTGCTCAAGCAGAGCCCAGCGTTCATAAGCGTCTGAAATATCCTTTTCCAGCTTCTCGATCTTCGATTTTGCCTCAGCCACCCTGCCTCCATCCCCTCTGTAAAATTCAGGGTCCGAGAATTTCCTGTAAAACACGGCATGCTCTGCTTCCATTGATTCGATCATGCCCGGGAGTGCTTCTATCTCCCGGGTTTCTTTAAATGTGAGTTTGCGTGGCCCCTCCTTTTTTTGACGGGGCCTTTTCTTTCCCGGCTCCTTCACTTTCTGATTCACGGCCTCAGGCACGCGCTGTCTCAGCCAGTCATCATACCCGCCGACGTATTCGCCAATCCTGCCGTCGCCTTCGCAAACGATCGTACTTGTTACAATGTTGTTCAGGAATTCCCGGTCATGGCTCACCAGCAGTACCGTCCCTTTATATTCCATCAGCATCTCTTCAAGAAGCTCAAGCGTGTCTATATCGAGATCATTTGTCGGCTCATCCATGACGATTACATTTGAGGGCCGTGTAAAAAGCCTTGCGAGCAAAAGCCGGTTACGTTCTCCTCCGGACAGGACCTTTACAGACATTCCGGCACGATCCGGATGAAAGAGAAAGTCCTGAAGATAGCCGATTACATGTTTTTTTATGCCGTTTACAGTAACGTACTCACCGTCAGCCACATTTTCCATTACGGATTTTTCGTCATCCAACTGTGCACGGTGCTGATCAAAGTATGCAACCTCAAGTTTTGTCCCCATGCGGACAGAACCCTCATGCTGTTCCATGGTGCCGAGAAGGATATTTAGCAGGGTAGTCTTTCCCGAGCCGTTGGGGCCGATTATGCCTATCTTGTCGCCCCTCATAATTACCGTCGAAAAATTATCTATAAGTTTCCGCCCGTCAAATGTACAGCCAATCCCCTTGGCTTCAAGCACAAGCTTTCCTGATCTTTCAGCTTCGTTAAAATTCATTTTAGCGCTTCCGGACAACTCACGCCTCCTGCTCCTCTCTCTTCGCATCTCTTTCAGTTCCCTTACACGGCCTTCATTCCGGGTGCGGCGTGCCTTGATGCCCTGACGGACCCATGCCTCTTCCTGTGCAAGTCTTTTATCAAAAAGCGCATTATGGGTGGTCTCGGCATCCAGCAAGGCCTGTTTTCTTTTGAGGTAGGTTGAGTAGTCACCAGGCCAGTCGGTTATCTTCCCGCGGTCGAGTTCAATTATACGGGTTGCGAGGGACTGGAGGAATTTACGGTCATGAGTTATGAAGAGTATGGCCCCCTTGTAGGCGCTTAAAAATTCTTCAAGCCACCTGATTGATTCAATATCGAGATGGTTCGTAGGCTCATCAAGCAGTAGGAGGTCCGGCTCACTTACAAGGGCCCTGGCAAGGAGAACCCTTCTTTTCTGTCCCCCTGACAGTTCGGCAACAGATGCATCGGCATTCAGCTTGAGCTTTGAGAGCACGGTCTTTACCCTCTGCTCTGAGTGCCAGCCTCCTTCAGACTCTATCTCATGCTGTAGCCGTTCAAGTTTTAAAAGTGCCCCTTCATTATGCTCGGATGACAGACTGTGACTTATCAAGTGGTATTCAGAGATCAACCCGACTATCTTTCCAAGCCCTTTAGAAACCACATCAAATACCGGACCGCTGAGGTCATTGGGAACCTGCTGGGGGAGGGAGGCAATGCGCAGTCCCTGAGAATATATAACCTCACCTGCATCAGGAAGAATTTCTCCGCCGATTATCCTGACAAGAGTGGATTTACCTGCACCGTTCCTACCGACCAGGCAGACACGCTCCCCTGCCTCCACATTAAGCGTAACTCCATCAAGCAACTCAGGGCCGCCAAATGCTATCTTTATGTTCTGCAGACTTAGTATTGTCAAGGGTTACCTCAAATTGTAAATGATTAGGTGAATAGCCTAAACACCTGTATTTTCATTTTACATCAGCAAAATCTCTTCTGACCTCTTCAATTTTCTTCCTGTATTCCTCTCCGTCCCCATACTCCAGGAATTTTCTGTAGCGACTATGAATACTGCGGATTTTTCTTGCATGTTTGATCGGACACCAATATTGTTCGGTCCTGGCAGCTACTTCCTGAACATAGGCGATTAAGCCATTGAAGTACCCGCAATACATGCAATTTAACTTTTCTATTGCATTAAGGTATTTAAGTGCCTGACGATCTATCACTATATAATCGCTTCGTTTCACTTTGGGGATTTTATACACCGGGAAACAGATAAACTGATAAATTGTGACAAATGAATCCAGGAGAAGTGCTGTGACAACGCCAAACCATATTACCGGAACCGTTAGTATATTTAACCATTCAGCATTGAATACATACTTATAAAGCTTTGTAGCAAGAGTTTTATGATATTGTTTGATCTCTTTTTCAAACGTGACCCTTTTACCATGAATTTCATAGGAAAACTCCTTTTCTTTTTTCTGAATCTCCAAAGATAATCTTTTTTCGAGATTGTTTATCTCTTCAATAATATCCTGTATTTTCTGCATATAACCTCTTTTAAATCCGTATTTGTATTACCGCAATTTTAACATCTATATACAAAGAAAATCTCAGACAAATTAAGGATGCCGGGCGGGGATAAAACCGGATTAAGTGTTCGAAGTTTGAAGTTTTGTTGCCTTCTAAAACTTTTCTGGCATTTTCAGATCAAATCCTTTACCGAAGTAACAGGCCCTTTATATTCAATATCCTTAAACTCATTGAAATGTGTCTTTCCACATTTGATTGCGTAGCCTGGGTTTAATACCCCGCCCCTTGGGGCGTTCATTGCTTTTT
>CAZXDE010000139.1:0-3646 GCA_964639515.1 uncultured Thermodesulfovibrio sp. | reverse complement strand
CTGCTGGTTAGGTAATTCTAACAAGCGAGACCTTTGTCATGATAAGTTTTTTATTGTGGCAAGGGTCTTTTTTATTTTTGTTCATCAAGATTAAATTTGAATCGACACAGGGCTTGAAAGACCTGTGATAACGAAAGGAGTTTTTATGCACTGGCAGATGGAAGCAGAAAAAGTCGCTGAGGCCCTGAAGACATCACCTCAGGGTCTCTCAAATGAAGAGGCACATAAACGGCTCAGGGAGTATGGGCCAAACGAGCTTGTTGAGAAGAAGAAAAAAACACCCTTTGAAATGTTCCTTGATCAGTTCAAGGACTTCATGATCCTTGTCCTCATTGGCGCTGCCGTTATCTCGGGGATTGTTGGCGAGCTTACCGATACCCTTGTAATTATCCTGATTGTTGTTATTAATGCTGTCATAGGGTTTGTTCAGGAGTACAGGGCAGAGAAGGCAATGGCGGCATTGAAGAAAATGGCGGCCCTGGCAGCAACTGTTGTGAGGGACGGGCAACCCGTTGATATCCCTGCATCAGAACTTGTCCCCGGTGATATTGTAATCCTTGAGGCCGGGAAGATAGTGCCGGCGGATATGCGCCTTATGGAGGTAGCACAGCTTAAGGTTGAAGAGGCGGCGCTTACAGGAGAGTCCGTGCCTGTTGAAAAGGTGGTAACGGCACTCCATGACGGGACCCTGTCCATTGGGGACAGGAAGAACATGGTTTATAAGGGCACTATTATTACCTACGGCCGCGGTCTTGGTATCGTGACAGCAACCGGAATGAATACGGAGCTTGGCAGGATTGCCACAATGCTTCAGGATGAAGAAGCAGTAAAGACACCACTTCAGAAGAGGCTTGCAAAGTTCGGCCGTAAGCTTGCCCTGGCTGTCCTTGCAATATGTGCCGTGGTCTTTGTCGTTGGTCTCCTCAGGGGAGAGCCCGTGATGCTGATGCTGCTCACTGCCATCTCCCTTGCAGTTGCTGCAATCCCTGAGGCCCTCCCTGCTGTAGTAACCATCTCCCTTGCCATCGGTGCAAAAAAGATGGTCAAACAGAATGCCCTGATAAGAAAGCTTCCGGCCGTGGAGACCCTCGGCTCAGTGACCTATATCTGCTCTGACAAGACCGGAACCCTGACGCTTAACAGGATGACCGTGGAGGAGCTTTATGTTAACGGAGAGCTGCTTCGCGGTTCAGACCTGAAGGCCGATGCTGATCAACTTGTTACAAACTCTCCCCTTCACCGTTTAATGACAGCCCTGGCATTAAGCAATGACGCCAGGAGCGGTGTTGACGGCAATATCATCGGGGACCCGACAGAGGCGGCCCTCTACTCCATAGCAAGGGATCATGGTTTTGACAAGAATAGCCTTGAACAGCTATTCCCGAGGGTGGCTGAGCTGCCCTTTGACTCAGAGCGAAAGTGCATGACTACCTTCCACAGGATGCCCGCCGACTCTCCATTTAAAACAGGGGCTCCGGAGACCTTGTCTGCAGGTGGATATGTCTCTTTTACAAAAGGCGCAATAGATGTACTGCTTGATAAATCAATCAATATCCTGACGTCTACGGGATTAAAGGAGATAGACAGGGAAGACCTGGAAGAGGTAAATGCCGGGATGGCAGCCGACGGACTCAGGGTCCTGGGCATTGCCTTGAGGTATTGGGAGAACCTGCCGGAAGTCCTGACCCCTCCCGGGATTGAAAAGGAACTTACCATTGTCGGCCTTGTGGGCCTGATGGATCCGCCAAGACAGGAGGCAAGGGAAGCAGTAGCGCTCTGCAAGGCGGCCGGGATAAAACCCGTAATGATTACAGGTGACCACCCGCTTACAGCGGAGACCATATCAAGGAGACTCGGCATTCTTGAAGACGACTCCAGGGCGATACTTACAGGACAGGAGCTCGACGCCCTCTCTTTAGAAGAGTTTGAAGAGAAGGTTGAGCATATCAGGGTCTATGCAAGGGTGGCTCCGGAGCAGAAACTAAAGATAGTAAAGGCGCTGCAGGATAAGGGCCAGTTTGTTGCCATGACAGGAGACGGCGTTAATGACGCCCCGGCCTTGAAGCGGGCTGATATCGGAATTACTATGGGGATTACAGGAACGGATGTCTCCAAGGAGGCCGCTTCAATGATACTCCTTGACGACAATTTTGCAACGATTGTAAAGGCAGTAAAGGAAGGCCGGAAGATATATGACAATATAAGGAAGTTCATAAAGTACATGCTGACCACGAACTCGGCCGAGATATGGACACTCTTTCTTGCCCCTTTCCTGGGGCTGCCCATCCCCCTGCTCCCCATCCACATCCTCTGGATTAATCTCATGACCGACGGGCTGCCGGCACTTGCCCTTTCCGTTGAGCCCGAAGAAGGTGATGTCATGAAGAGGCCGCCGCGCCGGCCCGGCGAGAGTATATTTGCCCATGGCCTCGGCATTCATGCCATCTGGGTGGGTCTGCTGATGGCAGGCATTGTCCTGTCAGTGCAGACGTGGACTATCAGGACGGAATCCGCTCACTGGCAGACCATGGTCTTTACAGTATTATGTATCTCCCAGCTATTTCATGTGCTTGCCATAAGGTCGGAAAAAGAATCGTCATTCAGGATAGGGCTCTTCTCAAACAAGCCCCTCCTTGGCGCGGTAATATTGAGTTTCGGCTTGCAGATGGCGGTTATTTATATCCCTTTTCTGAATCCGATATTCAGGACCGAGCCCCTGTCTGCAGGTGAGCTGGCGATTACACTTGCAGTCTCTTCCGTGGTATTCTTTGCAGTAGAGGGTGAGAAATTATTTAAAAGAAGGTTCTGGAGATAAACGAAGTGAAAAATCCGTCATATCGCTTCCAACAACCTTTTATCTCTGGTTTTGGGTTAGAATTTAAGGTATGGAAATACCACTCTTAAATGACATTGTTGTTATATTTGCCTTATCCATTGCAGTGCTCTTTCTGTGCAGCAGGCTGAAAGTGCCCTCTATTGTTGGATTCATCCTGACCGGGGTATTGGCAGGGCCGCATGGGCTGGGGTTGGTAAGGTCGGTTGAGGAAGTGAAGGCCCTGGCTGAAGTCGGGGTTGTGCTGCTGCTTTTCGCTATAGGGATCGAATTCTCCCTGAAAAGCCTGCTGCAGATCAGGAAATCCGTCCTGCTGGGCGGCTCTCTCCAGGTTTTGCTGACCATACTGACTGCATCCGTCATAGCGGGTCAATTCGGTCAGCCCATTGGTAAAGCGATCTTTATAGGGTTTCTTATATCCCTCAGCAGCACGGCTATTGTGCTCAAACTCATCCAGGAAAGGGCGGAAGTAGACAGCCCCCACGGGCGGACATCTCTGGCCATACTGATATTCCAGGATGTCATCATTGTGCCGATGATATTGCTCACACCGTTGCTGGCCGGAGAGTCGGGTGGCACAGGCGGGTCCCTCCTCATTCTTCTGGCCAAGGGAATCGCCATCATCGTGCTGGTGGTGGTCAGTGCCAAGTGGGTTGTACCCTGGGTGCTGTACCAGGTTGCAAGGACGCGCAGCCATGAACTCTTTCTGTTGAGCGTTTTTTTAATATGCCTTTCTGTTGCGTGGATGACTTCAAGTGCAGGGCTCTCCCTTGCCCTGGGTGCCTTTTTGGCCGGGCTGGTTATATCCGAATC
>CAZXDE010000138.1:0-3686 GCA_964639515.1 uncultured Thermodesulfovibrio sp. | reverse complement strand
CCGGACCATGGCACAGCCTATGATATAGCGTGGGGTGGTACAGCAAGGCCTGACAGTATGATAGAGGCCATTAAACTTGCCGTTAAACTCTCCTGTCCGGAATAAAAATCGCTTTAGCGCTACCCTCAGGGCTCCCTGGACCCCATAATCTTTACTCCAACCCTTCTGTGCCTTGGGCCGTCAAATTCACAAAAGAAGATTGATTGCCAGGTGCCGAGCTGCAAGCGGCCCTGCTCAATCAATACAAAGGTGGATGTGCCGACAAGGCTCGATTTGATGTGGGCATCAGAGTTCCCTTCCAGATGGGCATATCCTGCGTCACGGGGAACAAGTTTCTGCAGGGTGTGGATTAAGTCTCTCCTGACAGACGGGTCAGCCCCCTCATTTATTGTAATACCGGCCGTGGTATGGGGGACATATACATAACAGACACCCCCCTGAACCCCTGATTCCTCAACGAGTCCCTCTATCTCCGAGCTAATATCAATGAGATCAACCCTTGCCCCTGTCTTTACATTTACATGTTTTATCATTACCGGACCTCCGGGCCAAGCCCTTTGAATATGATATCATAAAACTCGCTGCTGTTTACCTCAAGAGATATTTGCACGGCCAGGATATCCCTCAACTCTGTGTCCGACTGTAATCCCCTGAGTTTTACCATATCCTTTTCAGTTGTGACAATAAACTCAGCCCGCGCCTCCCGGGCCTTTCTGATTATCTTTTCAATATCCCTGACCCTGTAGCAGTAGTGGTCCCTGAAGACCTTGTGCCCAACAACAGATGCGCCAAGTTCGCTGAGCAGATTCAGAAATTGTCCCGGATTGCCAATGCCTGCAAAGGCAAAGACCCTCTTCTCTTTCAGCGTATCAGTCGAAAGGGCCCTGCCATCCAGGGCAACAAGCCCTTCCACACGATAATCCGCATAAAAAACAGGGGCTTTTTCATTATACTTCCTGATGGTTTTCTCCAGCTCATATTCTTTCTTCCTTGTCTTGTTGATTATAATGATATTCGCCCTCTTCATCTCGGCAATCGGTTCTCTCAATCTTCCTATGGGAATCATTCTTCCGTTTCCAAAGGGATTGGTAGCATCAACAATGAGTATGTCTATATCCCTGTGCAATCTCCAGTGCTGAAACCCGTCATCCAGGATGAATACATCCCTGTTGTTGGCTATAAGCCCGGCCCTGTACCTGTTTGAGTCCTTTATCACCCAGGCGCCTTTAAGCCGCTCAGCCATCAGGATTGCCTCATCCCCTGCCTCAGACCATGAGGCAAGCAGTCCGTCACCCTTACTGACTATTACAGAGCCTCTTCCATCACCCTTATAACCCCTTGTGAGGATACAGGGCCTGAGATTTCTGTTGATGGCCTCCCTGGCAACGGCTATTACCGCCGGGGTCTTGCCCGTGCCTCCAACTGTGAGGTTACCAATGCTCACGACCCTCCCTTCAAGCCTCTTCTGTGCCGATAGCCTGTAGTTCTTATGCAGGGAGTACCCCAGATAATAGAGGTATTCAAGGGGTGTCATTTAACTATAATACACTATTCAGCAGCATACAAGCCTTAACCGAAAGGTAATGGGCAGCAGGCATATGAGGGGGCTTAACTATAAATTACAAAGTGGTCAAAATGGTCACTAAAAGATTATCTGATAATTATATCTTGACATATCCGGTCATTAAATGTTATTAATTATACGTTTTTTAACCCCAACGGTTAAACAGGAGGATCAATGGCACTTCTAACTTTCAAGGGCGGAATTCATCCCCCGGACCATAAGGAATTATCCTCAGGAGTTTCCGTAAAAGAGGCCTCTCTACCTTCACAGGTTCTTATTCAACTGAGTCAGCATATAGGTGCACCCTGCAAATGTGTTGTGCAGATAGGGCAGGAGGTCAAGAAGGGAGATTTGATCGGAGAACCCACAGGTTTTGTCTCGGCTCCTGTTCATTCTTCGGTCTCGGGCAAGGTGGTTGCCCTGATGGATATACCAAATGCAATGGGAAGAATGGTGCCTGCAGTCGTAATAGACAATAACGGCAAGGAGGAGTGGACCCAGCTCAGGGACAACCCCGACTACATGAAACTCACCCCGGAAGAATTAAAAGGAAAGATAAAAGATGCGGGGATTGTAGGCATGGGTGGCGCCACGTTCCCCACCCATGTAAAGCTCTCGCCCCCAAAGGAAAAACCCATTGATGTGGTCATCATAAACGGGGCGGAATGTGAGCCCTACCTGACGGCGGACCACAGATTGATGGTGGAGACACCTTCAGACGTAATAGAGGGCCTGAAGATTTTAATGAGGGTTCTGGGTGTAAGCAAGGGTTATGTGGGGATCGAAAACAACAAACCGGATGCCATAGCAAAGATGAAAGAGGCATCTTCCGGCGAAACAAACATAGAGGTAATGGCTCTTGAGGTTAAATACCCTCAGGGCGCTGAGAAGATGCTGATAAAGGCCATTACAGACAGGGACGTACCGGCCGGTGGATTGCCGATGGATGTTGGCGTGGTTGTCCAGAATGTCGGCACTGCCCTTGCCGTATTTGAGGCATGCCGTTACGGCAAACCCCTTATAGAACGGGTGGTAACCGTCACAGGGCTTGGAGTGAAAAGCCCCGGCAACCTCAGGGCAAAAATCGGTACCCCGGTAAGGGAGTTGATTGAAACATGCGGTGGTTTCAACAACAATCCTGCAAAGGTTATACTTGGAGGCCCCATGATGGGGTTTGCCCAGTATACAATTGATGTGCCTGTTGCAAAGGGGACATCGGGTGTCCTGATCATGTCTGAAGAGGAGCATAGTGTTTCAGGCAGGTTCGGTCCATGTATAAGGTGCAGCAGTTGCATTGACGTCTGCCCTATGGGCCTTATGCCGTCCATGCTCAGTATATTGTCTGAAAAAGGTTTTTATGAGGAGACAAAGGAGTACAACCTTCTTGACTGTTTTGAGTGCGGAACCTGCACTTATGTCTGTCCGTCAAAAAGACCTATTGTTCAGTTTATCCGGCTTTCAAAATCATTGATCAAGAGATAAAAGAAAGCCATTGGTCACCGGATTTCCTGTCAACGGTTAGCATATTGAAGATAATTTAATTGCAAATGACCAATGATGACTGACTAACGACTAAATTTTATAAAGGAGCTGATAGTATGGCAGTGGCAAAGAAAGAACAGGAATGGATAGTAACCGTTAGTCCTCACATCAGAAACGATGAGACTGTCAGCAGGATTATGTGGACAGTGAGTCTCAGCCTGTTGCCGGCCTTTGTATCCGCAGTGTACTTCTTTGGTCCAAGGGCAGTTTATGTAACCGCATTATGTATAATCGGGGCTTTTTTCAGTGAATGGCTGGTCGAGAAGATGACGGGCAAGGAGATAACAATCAGTGACGGAAGCGCCTTTCTGACAGGCCTGCTCCTGGGAATGAATCTGCCGTCAAGTGCCCCCTTCTACATTCCCCTTGTGAGCTCCTTTGTGGCAGTGGCTATAACCAAACAACTATTCGGAGGACTGGGATATAACATATTCAACCCCGCTCTCATAGGCCGAGCCTTTGCGCTTATCGCTTGGCCAAGGGCAATGACAACATGGGTTGCCCCGACCGCTGCTTTTGTCGGGCTTGATGCAAAGACGACCGCAACCCCCCTTTCAATTTTGAAGGAAGGAGGAATGCA
>CAZXDE010000137.1:0-3700 GCA_964639515.1 uncultured Thermodesulfovibrio sp. | reverse complement strand
TGCCTCAATGAGGACCATTGTAGCCTCCGAGTTATCGTCGGGATGGACGAACCTGACCCTCTTTGGCTCAAGGAGAAACCCCTTCATTGCGTAAATTACTTCACTGAACCGGCACGGGTGATAAACCATTAAAAACCTCCCCCTGTTTTTTAAAAGCGCTGACGAGGTCCTGATAAGGTCTGTCAGGGTCAACTTGATCTCGTGTCTCGCTATAGCCCTTTCACCGTAAGGACTTATCCTTCCGGTGCCGGGTTTTCTAAAGGGTGGGTTTGATACAACGGCATCAAATCCCTCTATAAGATCGGCATATCCATCGCAAATGATTGATGCTACATCAGCCTTCAGCACCTGAACCCTTGGTCCGAGCTGATTGAGCTCTACATTCCTTTGTGCAAGAGCGGAAAGCCCCTCCTGAACCTCAATCAACAGGACATCAGTCCGCGGGTATCTCTTTGCAATAATAAGCCCCACCACACCTGAGCCTGCACCAAGGTCAACCACCCTTGTAACACCTTTGGAACATACTGCAAAACCGGCAAGCAATACGGAGTCAATGGAGAACCTGTACCCCTCTACACTCTGATATAGCCTGACTCCACAAATACTGTCAAGGGTAAGGTCATCCACTACAAAACCCTCTGCCACCAAGGTAAAGGTGGACATAACTGCCAAGGGTATTCAAGTATCTGTAGCCCCCGCAGGTCTCAATCCCCGGGAGATGGGCAACCCTGTATATACGCTCGATATTTTCAGGCATGGGGTCTATATCCGAATAGTGGAACTCGTGTCCCCTCAGCCGGGCACCCTTCTGCCCTACGATGGAATCCTCTGACAGAAAAATCTCCCTGTAGCCAAGCCTCATCCGCTTCTTCCTCATCCTCGCCCTTGTTGGAAAGACCCCGGCCATTGGATAAAAAATATCCTCAAAGTCACGGATACCCTCGGTAAGATACATGAACCCGCCACACTCGGCATAGGTGCTTCCACCGGAAAGACACCACTGCCTTACAGCCTCTCTCATCGAGGAATTCCCTGAAAGACTCTCGGCATAAAGTTCAGGATACCCGCCTCCAAGATAGAGTATATTAATCTCCTCAGGAAGCGCCTTGTCACTGAGTGGACTGAAGAAGACAAGCTCAGCTCCCTGAGCCCTGAGGGTCTCCAGAAAATCCTCGTAATAAAAAGAGAACGCCCTGTCTCTTGCAATAGCAATCCTTCCGAAATCAAGCGTTTTTTTTACCTCTACACGCCGCCGGCCGGGTTCGGATATTTTATAGTCAACCAGGGAGAGGAGTTTATCCAGGTTCAGATTTCCTTCAATGAAGGCAACAAGCCTCTCTATCTCTGATTTTTTCAGCGGAATCTCGCCTGCAGTATAAAGCCCCAGGTGCCTCTCTGGGATTGCTATTGATTCCTCAGAGGGGAGAAAACCGATTATCTCCACGTCTTCCACACTCTCCATCCCTCTCATTATCAACTCCCTGTGCCTCCGGCCGGCTACCCTGTTGAAAATAACCCCAGCAATCCTGATGCCCTGTTGATAATCCCGGAACCCCTTCACCACTGCCCCTGCGGACTCAGCCATTGAACGGGCATCCACTATCAATACAACAGGAAGCCCGAGGAGCTCTGAAACCGCTGCAGAAGAGCTTACACCGCCATCAAAAAGTCCCATTACTCCCTCAACAACGGCAACATCCCGGTCCGCGCATTTCTTCGTAAAGAGGTCCCTGACATAATCGCCTCCAGCCATCCAGATATCGAGGTTATAGGATTTACTGCCGCTAACAAGGCCATGCAGTCCCGGGTCTATGAAGTCAGGACCCACTTTAAAGGGCTGAACCGAAAGCCCCTTTTTTATCAGAGCCGCCATCACTCCGACAGATACTGTGGTCTTGCCTGCACCGCTGTGTGCAGCACCAATCAGAAATCCCTTCATCGTCCCCCCTGCCTTAAGGCAGCTTAAATGCTCTTATCCGCCCCAATCATTCCTTTACTTCAAATTCAAATGATTATAGCAAAACACCGGAGTTAAACTCCCGGGACAATCCCGAAATTACCACCCTAAAGTTACCACTTGACATATTCTGTTTTTTTTGTGTATATTTCAATCGGTAAAAGGAAAAGGGGGTTGCTTTATAAGTGTTACTCTATCCATGCAGCATAAGGTGATCGTTAATTCAGTTGTAAACATTCAATTCGGACAGAATCAATTTTTGTTAAAAATGCCCTGTCATTCTTTACTGATTGGCATAAAATTTGTATAGTAAATTTATGCCGGTGAGAAAATAATTTAATGAAAGGAGGTGAGATTAGGTGAAGAAATTACTTATGTTAGCGATCATTCTGACTTTTGCACTTGCCTTTATTGGCACTTCCATGGCTGTTCCCCCCGGGAAGACGATTGTGTTTACTAAAAGTCCTATGGGCAAGGTTACCTTCTCCGGCAAAATACATGCTGATGCCGGCAAGAAATGCACTGACTGCCATCCGAAGATCTTCAAGATGAAAAAGGGTGCAGACAAGATAACCATGAAAGCCATCTATGCCGGTAAGTTCTGTGGAACCTGCCATAATGGCAAGATTGCATTCAAGGCAAAAATCAGTTGTATGAAATGCCACAAAAAGTAGCAATAAGACCACACTATATTTAACCAAAAACAAAAAGAGGGCTCCTGATTCAGGAGCCCTCTTTTTGTTTTATTGCTAAAAAGACCTATATCCCTAAACTGCAGTTAACCACTGCCTGTATCTTTTATTCTCTCCCCTTACGATACTGAAAAATATATCCTGAAGTCTCCTTGTGATTCCTCCCGGCTTGCCATCGCCTAAAGACCTTCCATCGAGCTCCCTTATCGGGGTTACCTCTGCCGCCGTTCCGGTAAAAAAGGCTTCGTCGGAGACATAAACCTCATCCCTTGTAAAACGCTCTTCAACTATCCCGATACCCTCATCTCCGGCAATGGTGATCATGCTGTTCCGTGTTATCCCCTCAAGGATAGAAGTAAGGGGTGTGGTTTTTAAACGGCCTCCCCTCGCAATAAATATGTTCTCACCGCTGCCCTCCGCGACAAAGCCTTCGGTGTCAAGCAAAAGCGCCTCATCATAGCCACACGAAAGGGCTTCTTTCTTGGCCAGCTGAGAATTGACGTAATAACCACATACCTTGCCGTGTGACATATTTGAATTGACGTGGTTCCTTATAAAAGAAGATGTTTTTACTCTTATACCCTTTTCCAGGCCTTCATCCCCGAGATATGTACCCCATGGCCATACGGCAATAGAGACCCTGACGGGATTGCCCTTTGGATAAAGCCCCATGTCTCCATAACCGATATAAACAAGGGGTCTTATATAACACTCTTTTATTCCATTGACATCTACGGTCTTTATAATGGCCTCCTCGATCTCCTCTTCCGTGAAAGGGATATCAAGGAGAAAGATTTTCGCTGATTTAAAGAGCCTCTCAACGTGTTCCTTAAGCCTGAATATGGCAGGTCCCTCCGCTGTCTCATAACACCTTATCCCCTCAAAGACGCCAAGACCGTAATGCATTGTATGTGTAAGGACATGAACCTTTGCATCATCCCATGCAACCAGTTCTCCATCCATCCATATCTTTTCAGTCTTGTCAATCATGTTGTATATTTAAACAGTAACGGGTAAAAACTGTCAATGATTATTTTAATGCATTATACTG
>CAZXDE010000136.1:2090-3733 GCA_964639515.1 uncultured Thermodesulfovibrio sp. | reverse complement strand
AAACTCGGCATGCGTGCAGTCTATAAAATGGTTGATACCTGTGCTGCTGAGTTTGAGGCATATACACCGTATCTGTATTCTACTTATGAAAGACCGTTTTATCAGTTAGAAGACAGAAGTCAGAAGTCAGAAGTCAGAGGGCAGGACTCAGAGGACAGAGAAGAGGACTCATTATCCGTTGCCAGGGTGGAATGTGAATCCAACCCCTCAAGCCGCAAGAAGATTATGATTCTTGGCAGCGGCCCTAACCGTATTGGTCAGGGGATAGAGTTTGACTACTGTTGTGTCCATGCGGTTTTTGCCCTTAAGGAGATGGGGTATGAGACTATAATGGTGAACTGCAATCCCGAGACCGTCAGCACTGACTATGACACAGCAGACCGGCTGTATTTTGAGCCCCTCACACTGGAAGATGTCCTGAATATAATAGATGTGGAGAGGCCGGAAGGTGTTATCGTCCAGTTCGGGGGTCAGACCCCTCTGAAATTAGCTGTTCCACTTGAGAGGGAAGGGGTAAGGATTCTGGGTACCTCCCCGGATGCCATTGACAGGGCTGAAGACAGAAGGAGGTTTAAGGAACTTCTGCATAAACTCGGTCTGAGGCAGCCCAACAGTGGAACGGCCATGAGTCCTGATGAGGCAGTGAGGGTGGGAGCAGAGATTGGCTATCCCGTGATGGTAAGACCCTCTTATGTGCTTGGCGGCAGGGCAATGGAGATCGTTTATGATGAGACGTCCCTTCAGGATTACATGCAGAGGGCGGTAAAGGCATCGCCTGAACACCCGGTGCTTATTGACAAATATATAATGGATGCTATTGAGGTGGATGTTGATGCGGTCTCGGATGGAGAGATTGTTGTTATCGGCGGGCTGATGGAGCACATTGAGGAGGCAGGGATTCACTCAGGGGATTCTGCCTGCTCCCTTCCCCCGTTTTCGCTCACTGAGGAGATAGTCGGGGAGATAAAGAGGCAGGCGAGGGCACTTGCCGGGGAGCTTGGGGTTGTGGGACTCATGAATGTCCAGTTTGCCGTAAAGGATAGCGACATATATATTCTTGAGGTAAACCCCAGGGCATCAAGGACCATTCCCTTTGTGAGCAAGGCAACAGGTGTTCCCCTTGCAAAGATAGCAGCAAAGGTGATGGCCGGTGGGAGACTGGAAGAACTCGGCCTTGTCTCCGAGCCCGTATTAGGGCATGTGGCGGTAAAGGAAGCAGTCTTTCCCTTTGACAGGTTTTCAGGAGTGGATACCATTTTAGGCCCGGAGATGAAGTCAACAGGTGAGGTTATGGGCATTGACAGGGATTTCGGCCTTGCCTATGCCAAGGCCGAGGCATCGGCAAACAACAGGATACCCCTTGAGGGCAAGGTTTTTATAAGCGTGAGGGATGAGGATAAACCTGCTGTCCTGGCAATTGCCGGGACCTTTATTGAACAGGGGCTCAAGCTTGTAACCACGAGGGGGACCGCTTCTTTTCTGAAAGGGCATGGTCTTGACGTGGATACTGTAAACAAGCTCAAGGAGGGAAGGCCGAATGTTGTTGACCTGATCAAGAACGAGGAGATAAGTTTCATAATAAACACTGTTGAGAGTGCTGCCGCCCGGAAGGATTCCTTCTATATAAGACAGAGTGCCCTGGA
>CAZXDE010000136.1:0-1990 GCA_964639515.1 uncultured Thermodesulfovibrio sp. | reverse complement strand
GTCAATACCCATACCCATGCTGCCATGGTATATTTCAGGGGTATGGCTGATGACCTTCCCCTCAGGGTCTGGCTTGAGGATAATATATGGCCTGCAGAGGCAAGGTGGCTGAGCCCTGATTTTGTCAGGGATGCAACTGAACTGGCCTGCCTTGAGATGCTGAAGGCAGGTGTGACACTTTACAATGATATGTATTTTTTTGAGGATGCCTCTGCCGAGGGGGTCAAGAGGCTCGGGATAAGGGCTGTTCTTGGGGCCGGCATCCTGGACTTCCCGACTGCCACTGCCCGGAATACTGCGGAGTATTTTGAGAAGGCGGAGGATTTTATAAAGAGATGGATTGGAGATGAACTTATCACTCCCTCTATTGCACCGCATGCCCCCTATACCTGCAGTCCCGGGACATACCGGAGGGCGCTCGGGATAGGGGAGCAATATAACATTCCTGTTCACACGCACCTCTGTGAAACCCGTTGGGAGGTGGAAGAGATAAAGAGGCTTTACGGCAAGACCCCCATTGAACACCTTGACTCCCATGGACTGCTCAATTCCCGTGTTGTTGCCGCCCATTGTGTCTGGCCGACAGTGCGTGAAATAGAGATACTTGCTGAGCGTAATGTAAGTGTGTCGCACTGCCTTGAGAGCAATCTCAAACTTGCCTCGGGTATAGCCCCGGTGGTAAGGATGCTTGAGGCGGGAGTAAGGGTTGCATTTGGCACTGATGGTGCAGCCAGTAACAATGACCTTGATGTGATGAGTGAGATGTCTACAGCTGCAAAGCTGCACAAGGCGGTCTCTGAAGACCCCACTGCACTCTCTGCCCGCACAGCACTGTTGATGGCCACCCTCAGAGGTGCGGAAGCGCTTGGCCTTGGGGATAAGTTAGGGAGTCTTGAAAAGGGTAAACTTGCCGATATAGTGATAGTTGACCTTAACAAACCCCATCTTGCCCCGATTTATAATATCTATTCCCACCTTGTATATTCAGCAAAGGCCTCTGATGTGGAGAGCGTGATGGTTAACGGCAGATTAATTATAAACGGTCATCAATTAAGCATCGTGCAGGAAGAGGAGATAATTTTAAAGGCCAGGGAGTGGAAAGAGAGGATTGTGTCTGCGACAAGCTGACAAGCTGGCAAGCGAGCAGGCTATCAAGCTATCAGGCCTGCTCGCTTTTTTAAGACTATCTCTTCAGATTTACAACCTCCTGAAGGAGGTCGTCAGTGGTAGTAATTACCCTTGAGTTTGCCTGAAAACCCCTCTGTGCAGCTATCATTTTTATGAACTCCTCTGCAAGGTCAACATTGCTAAGCTCAAGAGAGGAACTCAGAACCCTGCCGATTCCGGCTGTGCCGGGCTCTCCTATTATCGGCTGTCCTGATGAGAAGGATTCGGCGTAGAGGTTTCTGCCTATCTTGGTCAGCTCCGTAGGGGCCGTAAATTTTGCGAGGGCAAGACGTGCTACGGGTTTTGTCTGTCCGTTTGTAAATATCCCTGTGATAGTGCCGTCCTCTGATACGCTGACTGTCTTGAGTGACCCGGAAGTGAATCCGTCCTGACTGAGAAACACAGTGGCAGAGTCTGCACCATACTGGCTCATGTCGGTTATGTCGAACTTGACATTCTGTGCACCGGCTGCACCCCATGGAGAGAAGTCAAAAGTGGCCGTGAATTCAGGAGGGTCAGGGGTTATGAGGCTCCCGTTTTCGTCAAACTGAAGGGCCTGTGTACCAATTACGGAGTATGTAGGAGGGTCGGTAGCCGGGTCGGTAACGGTGACGACGTTTGCCTCCCACTGGTTTGCGGCTGTTTTTGTAAAATATGTGGTCAGGAGATGGTCATTGCCCAGGCTGTCGTAGACTGTCATGGAGGTGGAGAAGTTGGATGTGCCTGACGTGTTGGTAAGGTCAAAGGGGCCTGTTACACCATCCCTTGAGTCGAGGTTTACTGAGAGTTTGGCGTTGGCTGTTGGATGTGGAGCACTGTTGAG
>CAZXDE010000135.1:0-3749 GCA_964639515.1 uncultured Thermodesulfovibrio sp. | reverse complement strand
ACAGGCAGGTCCAGCTCCTTTGCAAGGGCCTTCAGCGACCGGGATATCTCTGATATCTCCTGTTCCCTGCGCTCAAAATTACCCCTGCCCCGCATGAGCTGCAGATAATCTACAACCACCATGCTGAGGCCGTGTTCAATCTTGAGTCTCCTTGCCTTGGCCCTCATTTCAAGTACCGACGTGTTGGAGGCATCATCAATAAAGATCGGGGCCTCTGCGAGTTTTCCGGCTGCTGATGTTAACTTATGCCAGTCCTCCTTGCGTATAAACCCTTTCCTGACGCTGTTTGAGTCGACCATGGCCTCGGAACAGAGCATCCTGAGGGCAAGCTGTTTTTTTGACATCTCAAGGCTGAATATCGCCACAGGCTCGTTCAACTCAACCCCTACATGCTGGGCAAGATTCAGGGCAAAGGCGGTTTTTCCCATTGAGGGGCGTCCACCGACAATAATCAGGTCGCCCGGCTGAAAGCCTGTTGTAATCTCATCAAGGTCCCTGAAGCCCGAGGGCACGCCTGTTATGGCCTCTTTACGGTCATAGAGTTGCTCTATCATCTCAAAACTGTCCTTGATAATCTCTTTCAGCTTGGAAAATGGCGCCTTGATGCGCTTGTCGGATATTTCAAAGATCGTCTTTTCTGCAAAATCCACGAGGTCGTCGGCAGGGAGGTTTTCTTCATATACCGTAGTTGCGATATCGGTGGCAGAGCGGATCAGGGCTCTCATAAGGGCCTTTTCTTTAACGATCTTTGAGTGATATCTCACATTGGCCGATGTTGGAATGACATTTACGAGAGAGGACAGATATGATACCCCTCCGATGGATTCAAGCTTGTTTTTTGTCCTGAGATGGTCTGTAAGGGTGATAAGGTCAATGGGTTCGTTTTTTTCAAAGAGTTCAAGCATGGCATTAAAGATCATGCGATGAGTGTTTCTGTAAAAATCATCGGCAGTCATGACCTCAAGGGATTTTAGTAAGGCCTCATTATCAAGGAGGATTGCACCAAGTATGGATTGCTCTGCCTCTAAGTTTTGGGGAGGTAATTTATCAAGTGCTTCATCGATTGTTGCCATGGCCGTTGTACTTCCACTTTAACAGATGTGAACAGTTTATCCAAGGTATTTGTGAGTATAAACCACCAAGGCACGCATTTCGTTAATCAGTTGATTCGAAAATACATGCTCCCGTTATAACTGATTAACGTATCCCTCTCGTATATCTTTTTCTCAGTATTACAGGTGGTTAACAGTGTCATCAATCAGGTTAAGCGTTTTCCTCCCTGATTACCTGTACAGCAAGGTTGACAGTGACCTCATGGTGGAATTTTACCTTGACAGTATATTCACCAAGGCGTTTAATCGGCTCTTCAAGGATTATCTTTCTCTTTTCTATATCGAACCCGGCTTCTTTCAATGCCTTCTGTATGTCAATATTTGTTACAGACCCGAAGAGCTTGTCTTCTTCTCCTGCCTTTGCCTTTATTACAACAGGTTTGGAGGCGATCTTTTCCGCAACTATCTGTGCGGCATTCCTGACCTTGTTTGCCTTTTCCTGGATTATCCTCTTGTGGTGTTCAAACTCTTTTATGTTTCTTGGGTTGGCCTCAACAGCGAGGTTCCTCGGCAGGAGATAATTCCTGGCAAAGCCCGTTTTAACTGTTACAATATCCCCTATGTTACCGAGGGTTTCAATGTTTTCTTTAAGAATGATCTTCATAACTTTATTGCTCTCCTTTCAGAATTAGGTTAATGTTAAAGCAGGGTTAAACGACAAATGTTCTCCATTTCAGTTTTAAAACTCTCTTATGGAAATGGATATGTTTAGTATAGCTGACATTGTCGAATACTTTCAACCCGACAAGAGCGTGAGGTTTTGTTCGAAGGAAGCCTTTGGCAAAGCATTGTGTATCAACGAAACAATAAGGTGCATGGTTCCATTACGGCGAGAGACTCGCTATAAAAACTTTTCTATAACAAAAGCTCCACTAAAAAAGTGACCGCTGGTCAGGTCCTAACATTTGACATTTCTTGTTACCGTTAGCACCTTAGACGCTTTCCCTTCAGTTTTTTTGCCGTTATTAATTCTGCTCTTGGCTCGGCTATGCTTAAATGTCAAATGTTGAGACCCCTAAAATGACGAATGATGTAGTTTGAGTTTTCCTTTCTTGACATACAATGCTCTTCCAGTGCAATATGGTGTATTACGATGTCTCCCATTGATTGGGGCGAAAAGGAGAGCACCATGCCAACAGTTCAGAAGAGCATCAGGATTCAGGAGAGGACATTTAAGGAGATTGAACAGATAGCCAGGGAATCCGGAAAGGATTTTTCAGCTGTAGCAAATGAGTTGCTTGATGAAGCGGTGAAGATGCAACGCTGTCCGGGTATTGTTTTTTCTGAAGGAACCAGGGGGCGCAGGGCACGAATTTCAGGTACGGGCATAGAGGTCTGGGAGGTTATTGCAGCCTGGAAGGGGGTTGATGAGGATTTTGGCCGTTTACGCAAGGCATATCATTGGCTCACTGAGCAGCAGCTCAGGTCCGCTTTAGGCTACTACAGGGTCTATCCTGAAGAGATTAACAATCTCATAAGGCAGAATGAAGAATTGAATAGAACTTCTGTTCAGGAAGCATATCCCTTTCTTGTCAGAGGCAATGGTTGAAATATTACCTTGATGAAGACCTCAGTCCGAAGATTGCAGAAATCCTCAGAAAGTATGGAACTGATGCCATCAGTGCCCATGAGGTTGCAATGCTGCAGGCCACTGACATTGAACAGCTTGACCGGGCCGCCTCTGAGGGAAGATGCCTTGTAACCCGCAACAGAAATGACTTTATCCGACTCACAGTACAGTTCTTTAATGAACACCGCCTGCATGCAGGCGTACTTATAATTCCACATACTTTGCCTGCTGACAGGTTTTCCTTTATAGCCAAATCCGTCATCAAGCACCATTCAAAGCATCCCGAAGATATAATGGAGCCTTACACCATAGATTTTCCCGGGTCTTAATCAGGATTTATTTGCCGGGTTAATAATAACTGCATTAAATGATAACCGAAGCCCGGCAATGGTCAAATGTTGAGACCTATCCCCTAAAATCAAGGATTCAGGGCCGAACTGAGGGGGGTAGGTCAGCTGCAGCATTTGACATGATAGCCACTTTAAGGTAGCTTCCCTTTAGACAGGGTATTGGCTGGGAGCACCCAACTTATCCCTTGTCGGGGGCTGACCCCCTTTTATTTCTGTTATATTGGGGGAGCTCCTGGAAGAAGGAGACTATTACTGAGCCGATATGATAATATTTTATATAGGAGGTGAGTTATATGTTAGTTAAAATAGACACATACTTTGATGGCGAATACTGGTGTGCAAAAGGTCTTAGCGCTGATATATTTACGCAGGGTAAGACCTATGATGAACTATTAAAGAACATAAGGGAGGCTGTAAGCCTGCATTTTGAAGATGTGATAAGCAAAGGCGGTACATTGGAGATACTTGTGATGTCTGAGATGGAAGTTAGTGGTGTCGCCTAAACTGCCGCAGGTCAGTGGAAAGCATTTGGTAAAGTTTCTTGAGAGCCTGGAATATCAGGTTATCAGACAACGGGGGAGTCACATACAGATGAGAAAGATTACTGCTACAGGAAAACATAATATAACTGTCCCAAATCATAAAATAATCGCAAAGGGGACATTGAATGATATTCTCACAAAAGTTGGGCTGTGGAATAACAAGACAAGAGACGAA
>CAZXDE010000134.1:0-3847 GCA_964639515.1 uncultured Thermodesulfovibrio sp. | reverse complement strand
TTAAGATGGAAGGGGTAATCCATAACGGCTTTTCTTATCCTTTCAGCCACTTTATAGGTATGCCCGCAATCAGTTTCCGGCAGGATCAATACGAATTCTTCGCCCCCATAACGTGCGGCAAAGTCCACTTTTCTTATACTTTCCTTGATTATCCTGGCCATTGTCTTCAGAACATCGTCTCCGGTCTGGTGACCGTAGGTATCATTGAACCTCTTGAAATGGTCTATATCGATTATCAGAAGGAAGAGCTTACTCTTGTATCTCTCGGCCCTGAGGATATCCTCGCTGAGTCTGTCCTGAAATACCCTGTGGTTATGAAGACCCGTCAGGCCATCGGTTGTAGCTAATTTGGCAAGTTCGCTCTGAAGGGATATTGTCTGAAATGCCTGGAAGGCAAAATTCAGGAAGCTGTCTTCATCCATCTGGCTGAATCCGGCATCCCTGTTCAGCATGATGAGCAGGCACTGCAGGTCTGTCGTTGAGTGAAGTGACAGCGCTATAAAATTACTGATCTCCTTGCCGTTTGAGAGAGGAATGGAAACATTATTATTGCGTATCGGTTTTTGCTCTGCAATAATCCTGGCCAGCCCCCCTGAGTCCACAGACAGCATCTCCTTGATAAACTGCTCGTCAATAAGATCACTCGTACTCAGGAAAGACTTTGTTCTGTCAGGTTGGAACAGGATAATTACCCCGGCTTCAGCCTTCATCAGGTCCCTTGTCTTTTCAATCAGTTTTCTGAGGATGGATTCAAAGTTAAGCTCTGATGAGACATAGCCTATAAATTCATTAAGGATGGCCAGTTCCCTCACAACCCTCTGCTCCCTCTGTATGGATTTCTCGAGAACCCTTATCTTTTCTCTCAGTGAGCCTGACAGGAGATTAATATTATCGGCAAGGTCAGAGAGTTCATCGTTGGAGTTTACGGTTATCTCCGTGTCAAGTTCACCTCTGGACATGAGATAACTCTTGTGGCTGATATCAAGTATGGGTTGTATGAGTTTGGCGTTAACAGTCTTTCTTATAAAAATCATTACAAGGATAACCAGGATGAAAGAAGCAAGAATTATAAAATTGTTATGAGTGATAATAGACAGGAGAGGGATAACGGAAAAGAGCAATATAATTAATAACGTTAATCTGTCAAATTCTTTTTTTATCTTCACTATTCAGGCCTCCCGGCTTTGTCCCTCAGGGCAAGTTCAAACATTCCCGGAATTTTCAGGTCAAGATATGTCTCATCATTCCGAAGGCTTAGGAGATGTTTATGGAATCCCTCCATAGGGAGCCTGACAACTTCTATCTCTTCAACATCATCAAGCGTCTGCTTGCCTGTATATACCGCGTTATCTGCAAAGTAGACAGTGAGTATCTCGGTGGATGCACCTGAGGAAAGAGGACCCTCGGCTATTGCCCTCAGAGTGTCAGCCCTGTACCCTGTCTCCTCAAGTAGTTCTCTCCCGGCCACATCTTCAAGGGATTCATCCCTGTCATTAAGGCCGGCAGGAAACTCTACCACATATCTGCCCAGAGGCGGACGGAACTGCTTTATCAGCAGCACCTCCCCCTCTGCAGTAAAGGGGACAATAGCCACAATGCCCCTTACCCCAATCCTCTGAAAGGCCTCCCAGGGGATGATATTTCCCCTGGCGTTCCGGTAGGTTATCAGAAGGCTTCTGAGGAACCTTCCTTCCCAAAGTGTTTTTGTCTCAATAATCTCCGGGGTCATATCATTCAGTTCTTCATCAGACAGTTTTTTTATTTATTCTCTCTGCGCTCTTTGCGTACTCTGCGGTGAAATCCTGTATCTTTTAACCCGGAGGCCAATGCATGGCCCTTCCACCGAGGAGGTGGATGTGCAGGTGAAACACTGTCTGTCCGGCCTCTGCGTTGCAGTTCATTACAATCCTGAAGCCTCTTTCCGCTATTTCTTTCTGCCGGGCTATCCTGTTTGCTACCTGAAAGAGACGGCCCAGGAGGGCATTGTCCTCTTCTTTCAGATCAAGGCTCGTGGGAATATGTTTTCTTGGGATTACCAGCACGTGCACGGGTGCCTGAGGGTTTATATCCTCGAAGGCCACGGCAAACTCATCTTCATAGATAAGTTTTGCGGGCAATTTCTTTTCAGCAATCCGGCAAAAGACACAGTCCATATATTTTTCCGTCCGCCACCCTTGAATCAATTCAATATGCAATGCTGCTTATTTAAACAGGGATAGATACTCAAGACGTAATTGTATTAATTTTCGGTCAAATTAAGCAAGGCATTCGTTCCATTTATGCCGACTTTTGTGTTAACTTGCCGGCAGGACTGTTTCATTGTATGATAAAATACTTAAAAATATAAGAATGGCAGTTAATATGAAGAGATTGAATGATTTTTTTGAGAAAGAGCTGTGGGAAACAGATGTTAAATCCCTCAGCAGATCCAGGGCCTTTCTTGTCAGGACCCTCAGGCTGCTCTATGTGGCTGTACTGGAATTTTCAGAAGGACAGCTTGTCCTGAGGGCCATGAGCCTTGTTTACACGACCCTCCTCTCTCTTGTCCCACTGCTCGCCGTCAGCTTCTCTGTGCTCAAGGCATTCGGTGTGCATAATCAGGTGGAACCCTTCCTCTATAACTTCCTTGCCCCCCTTGGGCCGAAGGGAAATGAATTAACACAGAAAATTATAGGATTTGTCGAGAATATGAAGGTTGGAGTCCTCGGCTCAATCGGGCTTGCAATGCTGATCTATACCGTCATATCACTTATCCAGAAGATCGAGGATGCCTTTAACTACATCTGGAGGATAAAGAGACCGCGGACTTTTGTGCGGAGATTCAGTGACTATATGAGCGTAATCCTCATAGGTCCTGTCCTTATCTTTTCGGCAATCGGCATTACCGCCTCCATTATGAGTACAACCATTATGCAAAAAGTGCTGGCCGTAGAACCCTTTGGAACGGCTGTCTATATTGCGGGCAAGGTAGTTCCCTATATATTTGTCTGTGCTGCTTTCACATTTGTATATATCTTTGTGCCGAATACAAAGGTGAGGTTCAAATCCGCGCTTGTAGGCGGCCTGTTTGCAGGTGTGTTATGGGAGACCACGGGATGGGTCTTTGCTTCCTTTGTTGTATCATCAACAAAATATGCTGCAATTTATTCCGGATTCGCCATACTCATAATGTTCATGATATGGCTGTACCTGAGCTGGCTTATACTGCTTGTCGGTGCCGAGGTATCATTCCATCATCAGTATCCCCAGTTTTTGACTGTAAAAAACGAGGACCTCATTCTGAGCAACAGGCTAAAGGAGAAGCTTGCCTTCATGATCATGTTCCTTATCGGATATAACTACTATCACAACAGCACCCCGTGGAGACTCAATTCCCTTATTGACTGCCTGAGTCTGCCGGTAGAGCCGGTACAGGATATGCTTGTGTTGTTAGGGGAGAAGGGGTTTATTCTTGAGACCGCTGATGATCCTCCGGCATACCTGCCGGCAAGGGATATAGAGAAGATAAAGCTGAAGGACCTGCTTGGTTCCGTCAGGACGGCAGGAGAAGACTCCTGCTCAATTGAGGAGAGGTTCCATTCCGTGTCGGAGGTTGACAGGGTGATGAAAAGAGTGGATAACGCTATTGGGGCTGCCCTTGCTGAGGAAACACTAAAGGACCTTGTTCTTTCCCGAAAGGTAGTGGGCAAGGAATCATGAATTACGGAAAGACCTTGCCCGGATTCAGGATGTTCTTGTGGTCAAAGAGTTTTTTTATCCCCCGCATAAGGTCCATCTCCGAGTGCATTATCTCCATCTCGATATACTCCGACTTTGTAAGACCGACGCCATGTTCACCCGAGATGGT
>CAZXDE010000133.1:0-3864 GCA_964639515.1 uncultured Thermodesulfovibrio sp. | reverse complement strand
TCTGGCCGTATAGTGTCATTAATGCCTCGTTTAAGGCGGCAACTGAGAGGACAACTACTTTAAAGGTCTCTAAATCGAGAAAACAGTCGAACCTGTCCCTTTTTATGTCCTCCATTGCCGTCTGAATTTCATCATAATTTACCGGAATATTTTTGTTCATGGGAAAATACCATCCTTTTCTGTTAACATAAATTGATGGAATAGAAAGTATGTCTCAGCCCGGGATTTTTCTGTATTTTTTATTATAATAAATTATAAACATATCCGGCTGGAGGGATTAAATGGGTATCCTTGAAAAAATTGCTTCTTTCTTTATCGGAAAAACTGAGGAACCCGTACCAGGACTTGGGAGAAATGACATCTGCTGGTGCGGGAGTGAAAAAAAATACAAGAGGTGTCATCTTGAAAGAGATGACAAAAAAAGGGCCGGACAGAGGGCTGCAACATGCAAGACATCCTGACAAAACAAGACAGGGTGAGGGTCACCTACAGGTAGGGATATGGGAGAAAAAACAGTTTTTCAGCCACTCAGCAGTAAAGAGAGGATGTCTGTAATACTTTACAGGACAGGCATACTCCTGTCTGCAATACTCCTCAGCCTTGGCGCCTTCCTCTTCATTAAGGACTATGCAGGCGCGGACTGGCGGAAACCGGGGTCCTCCATGCCGGGATATGGAGTCACTTTTTACATACTCTCACTTTACCTTGCCGTTGGTATGAGCGTCTTTTTCATCCATCTTTACGTGGCAAAGTTCAGGATATTCCTTAAAAGATTGTATTACGTCTCGCTTGCTGCATTACTAATCCTCCTTGTTATAGGGAAAGGCGATACAGGCTCAGTAATCTTCGGCACAGGCTATGGGGCACTCTTGCTGCTCCCCCTTTCCGGGTGTCTTGGTTTTATTACAGCAAAAGAGGCCTTCTGCTTCAGGCTGAACGAGGGTTACCTTCTGGCCATCATCATGCCGATTTATTTAGTGCTGTTCTCTGTAAGAGGCATTAGCCCCAGGGGGGCTGCTTTTGGGCTTATTCTGATAGCAGGGCTTATGGTCCTCTTTACAATAAGAAAGGTCCCGATGTCCATGCATTATGATATAGGCGACAAGTCTGCATATGAGCCGTAGAAGGCCTGGAGGCCTAACCTCTGGGAACATGGTCTCTTCCTGTTTTAATAAATACGGTAAGAAATGTTATAATTCGAGATGAAAAATTTAAACCTTAACGGCATCATCCCTGAAGTTTCAGACAGGATAACCCCTTTTATAGAGGACATCATGAAGGGAGACTCCGACAACCTGCACTCCTTTCATATTGTCGGCAGTGCCCTCACCCCTGATTTCAACAAAAAGACCTCTGATATCAATTCAGTAGTTGTCCTTAAAGAGATGAATCTCGGGTTTATCAAATTTCTGGCACCATTGGGCAAGAAGTACAGGAAAAAAGGCGTTGCAGCGCCATTGATTATGACCCCGGAATATATCAAGTCATCTCTTGATGTCTTTCCCATAGAGTTTTTCAACTTCAAACTGATACACCACACTGTCTTTGGTGACGACATATTGACAGGACTGGAGATTGAAAACAAACACATCAGGCTTCAGTGCGAAAGAGAAATAAAGACAAAACTCATCTGGCTGAGACAGGGCTACATCTCCTCTCTCGGAGACAAAAACCTCCTCAAAGAGAGACTTTCAGAGTCAATTACAGGGTATCTCCCCATGTTCAGGGCGATTATTTATCTGCTTGGCAAGGAGCCTCCCGTCAAAAGTCATGATGTGGTGGTTACGCTTCAGGAAATGACATCCATTGAAACCGGGATATTCGAAAAGATGCTACGACTTAAAAGAAACGAACTTACCCTCTCCATGGATGAACTTACTGCCTTCTTTGAACAATACTACTTGGGCACAGAGAGGATAGGCAAGATTATCAATGACCTCCATACGTAGAAGCATAGTCCTGTCTCTCATTACACTGCTCTGTCTGACCTCAATCTCATGGGCATCCACCCCGAAACCTCCGGCGATGCCTCGAAACTATGTGGTTGACCTTGCAGGTATTATCAGGGATGATGTGGAGATGAAGATGGATAACTATCTCAGGGAACTCGAACGGAAGACCACAGCCCAGGTAATCGTCCTGACTGTCCAGAGCCTTGACGGAGAGAGTATTGACGGCTTTTCACTCAGGATTGCAGAAAAATGGAAAATCGGTCAGAAGGGAAAGGACAACGGCGTCCTCTTCACCGTTGTATCCAGGGACAGAAAGTACAGGTTCGAGATCGGGTACGGACTGGAGGGCATACTGCCTGACAGCCTTGTGGGCTCCATCGGCAGGCAATACATAGTCCCGTATTTCAGAAAAGGGGATTATTCTACAGGCATATATGCCGCTGTTCTTGCAGTGGCCCAGAAGATTGCAAGCAGTAAAGGTGTTACGATAACAGGAATGCCCACAGTCAGGGTTTCACGCAACAGGGCACCCAAGAAGATGGGACTGCCCGGTATAATACTGACTGTCGTCTTCCTTATATTTGCCGTCATACTATTTATAAAAAACCCGAGGCTCTTCCTGCTCCTCCTTCTGTTCTCAGCTGGTGGTCGCAGAGGGGGATGGTCAGGTGGAGGGGGATTCGGCGGTGGCGGTGGCGGCGGATTCGGTGGCGGTGGAGCCTCAGGGGGATGGTAGGAATTTGTTATTGACTATTGACTATTGATTATTTACTACATACTATTGAAGATTTACTATTTACAGGAGGTTATAAATGAATAAGGGATTAAAGATTTTTCTGATAGTACTTACAATCTTCCTGCTCTCTGCATCGGCTGTTGTTGGCTGGGGGATTGCACAGTACAACAGGGCGGTTACCATGGATGAACAGGTCACTGCACAGTGGGCCCAGGTTGAAAATCAGCTCAAGAGACGCTATGACCTGATACCCAATCTCGTTGAGACAGTGAAGGGGTATGCAAAACACGAAAAGGAACTCTTCGAGAATATTGCAGAGGCGAGAACCAAGTATTTTCAGGCCAAAACCGTTGGACAGAAGATTCAGGCCTCCCGCGGGCTTGAAGGTGCACTTTCGCGCTTACTCCTCCTCAAAGAGAGTTATCCGCAGTTAAAGGCCAATGAGTCTTTCCTTAAGCTGCAGGACAGTCTTGAGGGAACGGAGAACAGGATTGCCGTTGAGAGGAAACGTTATAATGATGCGGTCCGTGCCCTTAATACATACAGGAGGACTGTAGTTGGAAGGTTCTTTGCCTCTCTGGCAGGAGTGGGCGAGGCAAAGTATTATGAGATACCCACGGCTCAGAAGGAGACACCCAAGGTAAAGTTCTGATGAGTCAGGAAGTGTCGCTGGGTTTTTCAACCTGCCCCAATGATACGTTCATCTTCTATCCCCTGGTCCACAGGAAGATAGACACAGGAGCGATTGTCTTCAGGGAGAGGCTCGGGGATGTGGAGGAGCTCAACCAGATGGCACTGAGGGGTGAGCCTGACGTAACAAAGGTCTCTTTTCACGCAGTTGGCCACCTGCTTGCAGACTATTGTCTCTTACGCTCCGGGAGTGCCCTTGGAAAGGGATGTGGCCCCCTGGTGGTTGCCCGGGAAAAGATAAGGATAGAGGAACTTAAGGGCAAAAGGATAGCAATACCGGGAAGACTGACAACCGCCTTTCTACTGCTGTGTCTCTACGACCCCGAGTTTGAAGGTCATGCAATACCCATGCCTTTTCATCGCATTATGGAGAGCGTTAAGAGCGGAGAAACCGATGCCGGGCTCATAATCCATGAAGGACGGTTTACCTATCCCCTGTATGGGTTGACGGAGGTAATGGATTTGGGGAAGTGGTGGGAGGAGGGC
>CAZXDE010000132.1:2582-3923 GCA_964639515.1 uncultured Thermodesulfovibrio sp. | reverse complement strand
ACTCCCGTTTCATCCATATCCCGTTTAGCCCATCAAATTTCTCCCACCGTTAAAGTATAATCAGCGATAACATCGTGCCCTCCCAAAGATAACCTTAAGAATAATATGTTAATATTTATAGCTCTCTGGAGCATAATGACCATAGGCTGAACTCGAAAGGAGTAATAGGTAATGTTCAGGTTGCGTTTTCTTACAGCAGGAGAGTCTCACGGAAAGGGGTTGACAGGCATTATTGAGGGTATTCCCGCAAATCTACAGATTACCCCTGAATATGTAAACCGGCAACTCAGCAGAAGACAGGCCGGTTTTGGCCGTGGCGGCAGGATGAAGATAGAGTCAGACAGGGTTGAATTTATCTCCGGAATCAGGTGGGGGGGCACAATTGGATCACCTGTTGCCCTTTTTATTGAAAACCGTGACTGGGAGAACTGGCAGGAGGGGATGTCACCTCTTGCTGAAGAGAGGGGCTCTGTGCCGCCTGTTACACGACCAAGGCCAGGGCATGCCGATCTGCCTGGTGCAACCAAATATCATCAGGCAGATATAAGGAACATACTTGAGAGGTCTTCCGCAAGGGAGACAGCCATGAGGGTAGCCATAGGTGCAATTGCCAGGAGATTCCTTGAAGAGTTCGGCATAACTGTCGGGGGCTTTGTTACGGCCATAGGTAATGTCTCCATGAGCGTTGCCCCGGCTGCTTTGAAAGAAGAGGAATTGAAGGCTTTATCCCTAAGTGCTGAGGGTTCTGATGTGAGGTGTCCTGATGGTGATACGGCAACCCGGATGAAGGAGGCCATAGAGAAGGCAACAAGGGAGGGCTATTCCCTTGGAGGCACATTCCTTGTCCATGCAGTGGGTGTGCCTGTCGGTCTTGGCAGCCATATTCAGTGGGACAGGAGACTTGACGCCCGCGTTGCACATGCCTTTATGGGCATTCAGGCCATAAAAGGTGTTGAAATCGGCAACGCATTTGAGCTTGCAAAGAGTCCGGGGGCTGGAGTAATGGATGAGATATATCCCTCTCCCGACACTGGATCGCCCATGTCCGTCCTCAGGAAAACGAATCATGCCGGCGGCATAGAAGGGGGGATTACAAACGGGATGCCTGTAGTAGTCAGGGCAGCCATGAAGCCGATCCCGACCCAGCGCAAACCCCTCAGGTCTGTTGACATTATTTCAGGTGAACCCTTTGAGGCCACCTATGAGAGGTCTGATGTCTGTGCAGTGCCGGCGGCCTCGGTAATAGGTGAGGCTGTTATGTCTCTGGTAATTGCCGATGCCTTTCTGGAGAAATTCGGTGGTGACAGCATGGAGGAGACGAAGAGAAATTACGAGAATTAT
>CAZXDE010000132.1:0-2482 GCA_964639515.1 uncultured Thermodesulfovibrio sp. | reverse complement strand
GGATTTATGGGGACTGGTAAAACTGCTGTAGGCAGGGAGCTTGCCCTCAGGCTTGGTATGAGGCTTGTCGAGCTTGATGAAGAGATAGAGAAGGCTGAGGGTATGACTATCAATGAGATATTCAGCCGTTTTGGTGAGCCCTACTTCCGTGACAGGGAGACAGAGATGGTAAAGGAGTTTGCAAGGCACGACAACGTCGTAATCTCCACCGGTGGAGGGGTTGTCCTGAGAGAGGAAAACATGAAGACCCTCAGGGAAAAGGGCGTGATAGTCTGTCTTAAAGCAACGCCCGAGACCATCCTGGAACGCACAAGCATTTCCGGGGAACGGCCCCTCCTGAATGTGGAGGATCCCCTGAAGAAAATAAGAGACCTCCTTGACTACAGGCAACCCTTTTACGAAAAGGCGGATATCATAATTGAGACGGATTCCCTGTCACCCGCAGAGATTGCAGATGAGATTATACGGAAAATGAAGGAGTTGTCCGAATAGATGAAGAGGGAGCAGTGGAATAGCCAGTTTGGTTTCCTGCTTGCAGCTGTTGGCTCGGCAATAGGACTCGGCAATATCTGGCGATTCAGCTATATGGCATATAACTACGGTGGTGGCGCCTTTCTTATCCCCTACTTTACGGCCCTCCTGACAGCGGGAATCCCTTTGCTGATACTGGAATTTGCCGTTGGACATGAGCGTATCGGATCAGCCCCCCTTGCCTATGCAAAGATAAAGAAGAATTGGGAATGGCTCGGCTGGTGGGCCGTAACATTTGTGATGTTCGGTATAGTGCTTTATTACATGGTAATAGTTGCCTGGTGTCTCAATTTCTTTCTCCTTTCCTTTAACCTTGGGTGGGGCAATGACCCCAACACCTTTTTCTTCAAGGATTTCCTGTCCGTAAGCAAGTCACCGTTAGAGATAGGCCGGATAAGGACACCGATATTTTTTGCACTCCTCGTTATCTGGTTCATAAACTGGTTTATAGTCCACAGGGGGGTGCAGCGGGGAATTGAGCTTGCAAACAGGATATTTATGCCCCTGCTCTTTATGCTGACTGCCGTGCTCGTCTTCTGGTCTCTCACACTTGAGGGGGCAATGTCCGGGGTCCGGGCATACCTGACTCCGGATTTTTCCAGGCTCTCGGACCCAAGGGTATGGATCGATGCCTACAGCCAGATATTCTTCACCCTCAGCCTTGGTTTCGGAATCATGATAACCTATGCGAGCTATCTCCCTGAAAAGGCAAATATTACCAGGTATGCATTGTTGACGGCGTTTATCAATAGTGCGTATTCACTCTTTGCAGGGGTTGCGGTATTCTCTGTCCTTGGTTTTATGGCTACCACGCAGGGTGAACCCCTCTCCGGCGTTGTCTCACAGAGTATTGGTCTTGCCTTTGTTGCATACCCAAAGGCGGTCAGCCTTATGCCGGGAGGGAATATATTCGGTGCGATCTTTTTTCTCTGTCTTGTGGTGGCGGGCCTGTCCTCCTCCATCTCTATAATTGAGGCATTTATTTCAGCAATGGTTGATAAATTCGGGATCAGGCGAAAACGTCTTATAACTATTGTTTCCATATTGGGTTTCTGCGGATCCGTTATTTTTACCACTCAGGCAGGGCTGCTGTGGCTCGATATAGTGGACCATTTCCTCACTCACTACGGACTGATTGTTGTAGGAATATTTGAATGCATACTCGTGGGCTGGTTCTTCAGGATAAAGGTTCTGAGACAACATGTCAACAGGATATCCACCATTAAACTTGGTTTCTGGTGGGATATACTTATCAAGTATTTTGTACCCCTTGTGCTTGGAATAATCCTCGTTGGAGACCTCTACACTGAACTCAGAAAGCCATATGGAGGATATACCTGGGGTTCGCTCATAATGATTGGCTGGGACTGGATATTGTTGACTCTTATTGCCGCCTTTGTGATAGCATCAAGACCCTGGAAGACCGAACATCACAAGGCAGGGGGAAGAAGTTCGGCATTAGATTAAAATTCTGTGTATCGCAATAGAAAGCAGTACACACAAAATCATCCCAATACCTCCTGCAGCCCCGGTAATCCTGTCTGCCGTAGCCGCATCCTCAAGTTCAATCTCACGATTACCTTCTCCGATGAAGGGTTTTTCACTAACAACTCCTCCGTAGGAAACAGGCCCGCCAAGCCGTATCCCGAGTGCCCCTGCCATTGCCGCCTCCGGCAGACCGGCATTGGGGCTTGAGTGCTTCCTTCCATCGCGCAGCATCACCCTTGCTGCCCTTGAAGGGCTCAATTTACCCGGCCTGACAGGTGACGGCAAGGCTGCAGCGAATATAATAGCCCAGGCTGTGAGCCTTGCAGGGATGTAATTGGCAATATCATCAAGCCTTGCAGCCACATATCCGAAATTAATGTATCTCTCATTCCTGTAGCCAAGCATGGAGTCCAGTGTGTTTATCGCCTTGTATGCCATGGCAAGCGGAAGGCCTCCGATTGCA
>CAZXDE010000131.1:0-3946 GCA_964639515.1 uncultured Thermodesulfovibrio sp. | reverse complement strand
TCAGCCCCTGTTGAGCCTACATACATGGCAGGACGTTTCCTGACAGCCGACAGACCCTTCAGGATCTTTATCGTATCAGCTCCATATTCCATTAAATCTTTTTCCATTCCTTTTTCGTCCTCCATCATTAGTCACCAGCCCTTAATTCTTACTCCACAGGATCAAATACACTCCGACCGGCATCAGATCCTCATGGGCATGATCACACACTTGTACTTCTCATTGCCCTCTTCCCTGAGAAGTGTCGTGCTGAGCGCTTCCTGCACTTCAAAAATAACCTTTTCTGCAGTCAATGCATTCAGTGCATCAAGGAGATACCTTGCATTAAACCCGAGGGATACCCCGTCGCCCTCATAATCAATCCGGACCTCATCCTTCGCCTCGCCAATGTCGGGGTTTGAAGCGGTAAAGGTAAGTGCACCGGGTGAAACGTCTATCTTCACCGCATTACTGTGGTCCCTGCTTATTACTGAAACCCTTCTCAGGGATTTTATAAACTCCTCCCGCAATATACCTATTATCTTTTCATTGCCTACCGGGATGACCTGTTCATAATTTGGGTAGGTACCCTCGATCAACCTTACGAGAAACTGGATTTCCCCGATATTAAAGGCCACATGGTTTGTGGCTATCTCCATCCTGATTCTGCCCTCCTCTGAGGAAAGGAACTTTCTCAGCTCCGAGGCGGATTTCCTCGGCACGATTACCTTGATCTCTTCTTCCGTCTCTACTTCTATGGTATCGTTTATAGCTGAAAGCCTGTGTCCGTCCGTCCCGATAACCGTAAAGGTCTTTTCCTGTGGCTTGATATGAAACAACAGGCTGTTGAGGGTATATCTGGAATCACTTTCACCGGCTGAGTAGAGGGTTTTTTCTATCATATTCAGGAGTTTCCCGGCCTCTATCTCTACATCAACCTTGTCAGAAAGTCCCGGCCATTTCGGAAAATCCTCCGGGTTCATACAGGCAAGCCTGAAGTTGCTCTTGCCGGCCTTTAATTTCACCCACTCGACCCCTTCGCTCTCTATCTTTATGTCACCCTCAACTTCCCTTACTATCTCATAGAGCTTCCTCGCAGGGATACAGAGTTCCCCTCCCTCTTTAACCTCCTGCAGTATTACAGGCTCCTTTATAGCTGTCTCAAGGTCCGTAGCCGACACGAATGGTTTTTCACCGGCACTTAACAAAAAATGCCCAAGAATCGGCATGGTCGTCTTTTTATCAACAACGCTCTGAATGTCTGCAAGTCTTTTCTGAAGCTCATCCCTTGAGATAATAACATTCATAAAACAGCCTCCTTTTCAGTCATTGGTCATTTCCGGATTTAATTGGGCACTAATTGATTATTTAACCTTTTATTTTGTTTACCAGGCTCTCTATTATACGATTAAAGGATTCATCTGCGTTTTTCCTTTTATCTATCTGTCTGCATGCATATATGACGGTGGAATGATCCTTGCCGCCAAAGTTCTTCCCGATGTCGTTAAGGGAAAGATCCGTGTGCTCCCTGCTTATATACATTGCAATCTGTCTTGGCAGGGCAATCTCCTTCGTCCTCTTCCTGGTTTTCAGCTCCTGAAACCTTATACCGTAGAAATCAGCCACTGTCTTCTGTATAATCTCAACCGTCAGGGGTCTGTCATCATCATGAAGGAAATCCTTAAGGACATCTTTCGCCATGTCAAGGGTTATTGGAACGCCTGTCAGTGTTGAATGTGCAGCCAGCTTTATAAGGCAACCTTCCAGTTCCCTTATATTGGATTTAATCTTCATGGCAAGCCAGTAAGCAACGTCCTGCGGAATCCTTATTCTCTGATATTCCGCTTTTTTAAAGAGTATGGCCATCTTTGTCTCTACCGACGGCAGTTGAATATCAGCAATAAGGCCCATGGTAAATCTCGACTTTAACCTGTCCGTTATATCCGATATATCCCTTGGAGACCTGTCACTGGATATAACTATCTGTTTCTGCTGTTCGTACAGGGCATTAAAAGTGTGAAAGAACTCTTCCTGTGTCTGTGTCTTGTTCGCAATGAACTGGACGTCATCAAGAAGCAGGAGATCAACATTTCTGTACTTGTCCTTCAACTCCCCCATCTTGTCATGCCTGATAGCAGCCACCACCTCATTGGTAAATTGTTCGGAAGGAACATATAATACACGGAAATTCGGCATACTGTCTATAACCCTGTTACCAATGGCATTGATGAGATGGGTCTTGCCTAGACCGACTCCCCCGTATATGAAGAACGGATTATATGCCCTGCCCGGGGCTTCCGTAACCTTCATGGCCGCAGCATGGGCAAACTGGTTGCTCGGCCCTGCGATAAACTCTTCAAATGTATATTTAGGGTTGAGAAATACCCCCCTGTTCCTGAGTGCCCGGCGCCGGCTGTCTATCCGGGCTTCGAATTTTTTAACCTCCTTGTCCTGCTTTTCCGCTATCTTGTACTTTACAGTGAGTTCCTGCCCGGTCTGCTCCCTGAAGGCATTCTGAATTATCTCCGAATAATTCTCCTCTATCCACTCCTTGTAAAACCTGTTGGGTATCTCCACCACAACGTAGTCGTCCTTTATCTGTTTCAGTTTAATCGGCTTAAACCAGAGCTCGAATACGCTGCCACCTACTTTCTCGTCAATAGACTTGAGACACTTATCCCATATTGCTGCTGTTTCCATGAAATCCCCTTAGTATTTTATGCTTTATTCACAATCTATTAACAAATGTTGGTAACTGCACAAACATTATAAATCATCTGTTAGTTCAAAGCAAGAAAACCCTGCTATAAAACTGTTGGTATACTGTTGAATTTTTCCCACATACCGCCGGTTGTTAAAACAGTGGAAAAACAGACAACGCAATCAATACCTTTATCAACGGATTAACAGACCGATTTTTATAAAAAATTCTTCCATTTCAACTTATCAACACCACCTACTACAACTACTACTAAAAATATTTAAGTATTTAAGTAGTAATAGAGAGACACCGAAACCCCCTCCTTTGCCTCCAAAACAACCCCCCTAAAGATCGGTAATTCACAATACCTGACAATCCACTACCTGCTTTAGCCTTTCTGTGTACTGCAAACAGACTTTCTTGCCTTCATCTTCAGATAGGCCTGTATAAAGTCATCAATCTCACCATCAAGTACAGCATCCACGTTTCCCTTCTCCAACCCTGTCCTGTGATCTTTTATAAGCCTGTAAGGATGCAGCACACACGACCTTATCTGGTTACCCCAGGCAATATCTTTCTTGTTGCCGATGATGCCTTCCATCCTCTTCTCCTGCTCACTGAGCCTCAGGTCATAGAGCCTTGCCTTCAGTATCTTCATGGCAGTAGCCTTGTTCTTGTACTGAGACCTGTCACTCTGGCAACCGACCACAATACCCGTGGGATTGTGGGTAATCCTGACTGCCGAGGAAACCTTGTTTACGTGCTGTCCCCCTGCACCCGATGCCCTGAACGTGTCTATCCTCAGGTCCTCGTCCCTTACCTCTATCTCTATGTCGTCCTCAACCTCGGGATAGACCATGACGGCAACAAAGGAGGTATGTCTCCTGCTGTTTGCATCAAAAGGAGATATCCTTACGAGTCTGTGGATTCCCGCTTCCGCCCTGAGATAACCATACGCATAAGGTCCTGAAATGGTGATGGTGGCACTCTTTATACCGGCCTCATCACCCTGCAGGAGGTCGACAATCTCTGCCTTGAACCCCTTCTTTTCAGCCCACCTCAGATACATCCTCATGAGCATCTGAGCCCAGTCCTGGCTCTCCGTACCACCTGCCCCCGGGTGTATCTCGAGTATGGCATTACTGCGGTCCAGCTCACCTGACAGGAGGTGCTTTAACTCAAGTACCTCCAACTCCTTTTTGAGTCTGTTAAGTTCTCCAAGAAATTCATCTAAAAACAACTCTCCTTCTTCTTCAAAAAGTATGT
>CAZXDE010000130.1:0-4028 GCA_964639515.1 uncultured Thermodesulfovibrio sp. | reverse complement strand
CTTTTCAATATGTTCTATCTCATGCCCAAGAAACCTCTCTCCAACCTTCCGGAACCTGTCGGGAGTATCGGTTACAAAGAATTTCCTTTCTGGCGAGGCGTTGTCTCTTCTTAAGAGTCCCTCCCCTTTTAAAATATCACCAACAATCCTTGCCGTCTCAACAGCTGAATCAATAAGGGTTATCCCGTTTCCCATCACCTCGGTTATTATTCCCTTCAAAAGGGGATAGTGTGTGCACCCAAGAACAAGCGTGTCTATGTTGCTCTCTTTAAGCCCGTTAAGATATCCGGTTGCTACCTTGCGGGTAACTTCTCCATCAGTCCGGCCCTCCTCTACAAGGGGTACAAAGAGCGGACATGGTACACCTATCACTTCCACGTCAGGGTCAAGCGATGTAAGTGCCCTGTGGTATGCACTGCTGTGAATGGTTGTCTCAGTCCCTATGACTCCGATCCTTTTATTCCTCGTACTCCTTATGGCTGCCTCAGCGCCGGGGAGCAAGACCCCGATAACCGGGACCTCCGTCTTTTTTTTTAAGATGTCGAGACTTATGGCTGAAACCGTGTTGCATGCCACCACTATGAGTTTAATCTTTTTGCCGAGAAGGAATTCCGTATTCTCTATGGCATATTTCGTTACCGTCTCAGAGGAACGTATGCCGTAAGGTACCCTTGCAGTGTCACCTAAATAAATCATATTCTCCCGGGGCATCAGGTTCAATATTTCCCTCAGGACTGTAAGTCCGCCTATGCCTGAATCAAAGATGCCGATAGGCTGTTCTGCAGAACCGTTGTTTTGAGTCCTGTCACCTGACCGATTATTCTTCAATTCTTAACTCTTGGGTTACGATTCTCTTCAGAGGCTGGTTTATCATAAAGTGTCCACCGAGAGTTTCCGCCTCTTTACCATTAATGAGTATCATTACATCTTTTATGTCGAGATTGCTCAGCATTGTATTAAAAATGCTTTTCAGGAGCATATATTCATCAAGTACATCCCCCTGGAAGTTCCTTGAAAATTCCTGGTTGAAGTCCAGGTAAACAATGCCGTCACTACTTATAAAGATATTATTCAACCTGGTACCCTCCGGCAGGATGGCAGTGTCGGATTCACCGGAAAGATTCAGGTACTCCTTTATAAGAATATTCGCCATCTTTATTGGTGACAAAATTCCCGGCACTTTTTTCTCTTTAAGTTCAAGTCTGGTACCGGCAGGATAGTATATCTTCAGTGTTGTATAGTCCTTTAATATGTTTTCGTTAATGTCCTCTCTGACAGGCACAGGTTCCGACTGAGGCTCGTAAAAATAGAAATAGAAGACGCCAAAGCCAATGCCGATCAGGGAAACGAGGATGAGCAGTATTATCAGGAGGTTACCCTTTTTCATATGCAAGAAGCCCCTCCATTATTGAGTTGACGAGTAGTTCAATATTCTTCCCGCTATAATCAAAGAACTCAGCATTCGGCAACTCGATCAGGATGGCAGGAGAATCGGCATAAGAGAGAATTGGAATGTCCAGTTCTCTGAAGAAGACGCTGATGTTCAGGTCCTGCATGATTGTGGAACCGATCTTTCTTGCAATAAGCCTGCTCACATCAACATGTACAGTCTGAGAATTACTGAGTAAGTAACGTTCTTCACCATGTAACTGTTTCGGGGGAGAAGTATAGATTGCTACATGGTTTGATGAGCTCATGTGGAGCGACAGGATGAGGTCGGGGGATTTTTCCCTTGCATAGAGGATTCGCGCCATCAACGATTTATATCTGTCATCTCTCCTTGTCAGGAAGACCTTTTTCCGTTTTTTTCGCAGTTTATACCTGAGGGATTTTGAAACTTTAAGATCAATGGACTTTTCACTATAGCTCCGGGTATAAATCCCGAGGTCATAACCCCCATGTCCGGGATCTAACACGATTGTTGAGATGAGCTTTTCCATTGTTCCCTCTGCCTTATCCTCAGGGACAGGGAGAACCGGTGACGGGTTCTTGATTTCAGGGGGTATCTTCCGGTCAGGAGGTTTCGTGTCAATACCGCTTTTCAGATAGGCATCTATTACGAGCCGTGGGGGAGAGTTCAGCCTGAGGAGTTTAATCCATTTCAATCCCTTGATATTGAGAAAGAGGTTTTTCCCTCTTCTCGTATATTCGAACCCCCCTGTTACCCGGGGTGCGGAGAGCTTGAAAGCATCAGGAAAATCAACTCTTACAAGTGTATAGGAGGAATGTACTCTTGCTTTCCGGATCATCTCTTTTTTTTCCGACTGCAGAACTATCCGTACCATCTCATCCTGCAGGCTGTAACGCAGGGTAACCTTGCCCTGTTCAGCAATGGAAACATGTGGGAATACTAAAAGAATCAGCAATAAGACAGAAGTTCTCAGTATCAAAAGAAACACACCCCTTAATCCCCTCTCAAGAGGGGAAAACTAATGAATATTAGTTGCTCCGTTATTTATTTTTAACCTGTTATAGATACAGTTCATTAACTGATTCGGGTACAGGACAACTTGTATTATAAACTTCCTTGGCTTTAAAATGCACAGTCATAGTGTCGTGTCAACCTTAGTAATGTCGTGGTATTTGAATTGTCATTCCCGCTACGTCGGGAATCATCATACTCCTCTTTGATTCCGGACAAGCCGGCATGACACTTGAGAGTTGACCGAGGGTGGCAAGCCGGGTGCTGGAAATAGTTTTAAAGTTTAAAGCCGTTTTCTGAAGGTGGCAAAGAATCTTTCTTTTATCTTTTCACAGAACGGGCGTTTGAGCCATTCATCCAGCTCTATCTTTTCAGACATCAGAATGTCCATCTCAAAGATACTCAACATTTCCTTACCGAAGCTCTCATCGAGTATTCCCACATTTCCCTCGTCATTTTTCCTCAGGGACTGAAAATCAAGGTTGGCGGAACCGATTATAGACCATACGCTGTCAAAGAGATAGGACTTTGAGTGCAGGATTGTCCCTGAGTAGGTGTATATCTCAATCCCATGCCTGAGGAGTTTTGTAAACGAGGCCCTGGCGGCATAATGTGCCGCCGGGACGTCACTCCTTCCGGGGAGAAGAAGTCTGACCCTTACCCCCCTGGCAACGGCCTTTGCGAGAATACTCAACATCCTCAGGCTTGGTGTGAAATAGGCTGTTGTAAGGTGAATACCTGTTTGTGAATTTTCTATACTCCAGTACAGCAGTTTTCTCATACGTCTCCGACCGCGTGCTGAAGAGGCGAATATGGGGATTACGGGGAAGCCATCCGGATAAAAAAGGGGATCTTTTCTGAAAATAATCTCTTCACCTGTCCATAGCCGCCAGGCCTTTCTGAAGTAGTCAAGGAGTACCATTGCAGCAGGACCGTTTAAGAGGACGCCGGTGTCTCTCCATGCGTAGAGTTTTCGGCCTTTTAGTTTAACGGGATGGTGAAGGAGGTGAAATCCGCTGTATTCGTTTGCAATGTTGAGTCCACCTGTAAAGGCAACCTCTCCATCTATTATAATGAGTTTTTTATGGTCCCGCCTGAGATAGGTCCCCGGTGCCTTCCAGGTAAAGGGATGAGAGGCACTGACCTTGATGCCTGCCCTTGTCAGTCCTTTCCAGAATGAACGTGGTGTGCCGAATGATCCGAAGTGGTCGTAGAGGACGTAAACATGCACACCTTCAGATGCCTTTCTCCTGAGTATTTCAGCAAGCCTCTCCCCGGTTTCATCATTGCGGTAGATATAGAACTCAAGGCATATGATATCGGAGGCCTTCTCCAGGTACTTGAAAATGGTCTCAAACGTCTCGGGCCCGCGGTGCAAAAGCAGTACCATATTGCCGTCAATAAAACGTTCCCTGAGGATAGACTCTATCTTTTTTCTGTCGGAGATCATCAGTTTTCTTATCCGTTGCTACGTTTTTTCTCCCGGTCACGCAGGGTAGTTAAATATTTGACCGCGGTCTTCTTCAAGCTGCTACATGGAGCTTCAACTATCAGTATAATGCATTAAAATAATCATTGACAGTTTTTACCCGTTACTGTTTAAATA
>CAZXDE010000129.1:0-4035 GCA_964639515.1 uncultured Thermodesulfovibrio sp. | reverse complement strand
AACCCTACACACGATTTCCAGTCGTGCCCCTTCAACCACTCGGGCACCTCTCCATCAATGATTTCGCACTATATACCCCGCAGAGCAGGGACTGCCTGTAATTATAGCATAACTACAGGAGCTTGACCAATAGCCCCTTTCCATCCCGCTAACGGTAATCCTGCAATCTGCTACTGTGAAAGACCGAAGGCCTTTATCTTTCTGTGGAGATTACTCCTTTCAATCTGCAGCACCTCTGCAGTCCTGGATATATTCCAGTTGTTCTCCTGCAATTTTTTCAGGATAAAATCGCGTTCAAAGGTATCGCGTGCCTCTCTCAAGGTCTTGAAGGAGAAGTAGTCATGGGGTCTGAGGTTAAAAAAGGTGACATTCCTTTCAGTGATTGTCTGTGACGGGGTCATGATGATTAGCCGTTCAATCGCATTGCGCAGTTCCCTGACATTGCCGGGCCAGTTATAGCCGACAAAGAGGTCAAGGGCCCTGCGGGTTATCTTCTTTACCGGTCTCCCGTACTCCCGCGCAATATTCTGGAGGAAATACTCGACAAGAACGGGGATATCCTCCTTCCTTTCCCTCAGGGGAGGAACATTAAGGGGGATGACGTTCAGCCTGAAAAAGAGGTCTTCCCTGAAGTTTCCATTTGCCACCTCTTCATTGAAGTCCTTGTTTGTTGCAGCCACAATCCTGACATCCACACTGATATTCTTGTTCCCGCCGACCCTCTGAAACTCCTGGGTCTCTATTACCCTCAACACCTTTGCCTGTGTCTGCAGGGACATATCCCCGACCTCGTCAAGAAAAAGGGTGCCCTCGTCTGCGAGTTCAAACTTCCCCTTCTTTCTCTCATACGCACCTGTAAAAGAGCCCTTCTCATGGCCGAAGAGTTCACTCTCTATAAGCTCTGCAGGTATGGCGGCACAGTTTACCTCAACAAAGGAATTATGTGCCCTCGGGCTCTTTTCGTGTATGAGCCGGGCCACGAGTTCCTTGCCGCTACCGCTCTCCCCCATGATAAGGACCCTGCTGGAGCTTGAAGCCACCATATCGATCTGCCGGCGGAGGGTCTTTATTGCCGGGGAGTCACCAACAAGCTGCCACCTCTTGCTGACATTCTCCTTAAGGGCCTGGTAGTCCCGCTCAATAGTCCCGCGCTCAAGGGCCCTTTGAGCGGTAATAAGCACCCTCTCAAGGGAAAGAGGTTTTTCAAGAAAGTCGTAAGCCCCTATTTTTGTGGCCTTTACTGCTATCTCCACGGATCCGTGGCCCGATATCATGACAACAGGGAGGCGTTCCCTCTTTGTCTTTATATCCTCCAGAACCTCTATACCGTCACGGTCGGGAAGCCAGATATCGAGAAAGACGAGGTCAACAGGGATGGAGTCTATCATCTGAATTGCCTCCTCTCCTGCCTCGGCAGTAAAAACCTCATAGCCCTCGTCCTCAAATATCTCCCGCAGGCTCTCTCTTATCCCTGCCTCATCATCAACTATCAATACCGAATAAGCCATACTTTATTACCTCGCAACCGGGCAGTCTGATTAACCTTGCTTCAACCCGCAAACCTTCAGTTTCCCGGGCATGGAAGCTCAATCGCAAACACCGTGCCTTTTGGTTCGTTATCGGCAACTCTTATTATACCACCATGTTCGGTGATAATCCTGTGAACTATTGCAAGGCCAAGGCCCGTGCCTCCCTTGCTGGTTGAGAAATAGGGCAAAAAGAGTTTTTCCTTGTCCTCATCCCTGATCCCCGCACCGTTATCGGCAATCTCTATTTTAACCACGTCACGGTTTTTATTTAAATCCACCCTTACCTCAATACTCTCCCCGTCTCCGGTAGCCTTTACTGCATTGTCAAATAGATTGATAAGTGCACGCCTGAATTGTTCCCTGTCCAGCCACACAAGGGGTATATCTTCACCAAAATGCAGGGTTATCTTGCGACCGTATCCCTTGTAAAGAGAGACAACTTCATCAAGGAGGTCCCTCAGGTCAACATGGGTTTTGTTTGTCCGCGGCATCCTGCCGAGCCTTGCAAACTCGTCCACCATCTTCTGAAGACTCTCCACTTCTCTTATAATGGTCTGGGAGGATTGTTCAATTATCCTGCCGAAATCTCCCCCCCCCTGTCTCCATTTTCTCAGCATCCTTTCAGTGGAGAGTTTAATGGGCGTAAGGGGATTCTTTATCTCATGGGCCATCCTCCTTGCCACCTCCTGCCAGACAAGGGCCTGCTGGGCCTTTACAATTCCGGTAAGGTCTTCAAAAACAACAAGAAGCCCGGTTGGAGTACCGGAAGGGTCGCGAAGCTGGGTAATAAATATCCTGAGGGTAAGGAGCCTCCCGGAGACACTTACCTTAAGCTGTCTGCTCGTACTCGTAAAATCCCTCAGCCGTATGCCCGTTATAAAATCCCTCAGCTCCTCCGATTCGATATGGTTCAGAAGGACAGGGTACTCCCTGCCTATAACATCCTGTGGATTGATATTTAACATTCTCATGGTTGCGGTATTGACAGTCAGTACCTTTCCTTTTTCATCCAGCGATATAACACCTGAGTCTATATTCTCGATTATGCTCTCCATGCATACCCTTCTTATGTCAGACTCGAGGTAGGCCTTCTGAAGGGATTCCTTGCCCTCTCTCAGTTCTCTGACCATCCTGTTAAACGACTCCACCAGAAGACCGATCTCGTCATCCCTTTTGAGATCAATGGAGATGTCCAGGTCACCCCTTGCTATATCCTCTGTTGCCTCGGCAAGACGCTGAATCGGCTCGGTAATCCCCCTTGATATCCTGAGGGAGACCCACATGGTCATAAAGACTATCAGTACCGTGAAGAAACCAAAGGCAAGTATGTAATTGGCTTTTATAGGTGTCCGCCATTTTTCAAGGGCAACATAATCCTCATATGCCGCCCTGACCTTTTCCGCCTGCCGGACGATTTTCGGGGAAAGCACCCTTTCCACCACAATAACACCCTTCAGGGTTCCCCCTTCCCTCAAGGGCACTACAGCCCGGATGATATCTCCATGAGGAGTTGAGATAACCTCCGTCCCTTCCTTGCCCTCAAAAGCCCTTCTGATAGTCTCGGTAGGATTTTCAGGCATGGTGTAGAGCCTCTCCACATCAAAACCCTCTGATGGGCTTTGTCCTGATAAAACCTCCTTTGCCTCTGAAAGGGCATGTTCTTTCTCACTGTCATAAAAGATAGATGCAATTGACAGGGCATTCTCAAACGGCACCTTTATCCGGGGGTTGAGCCATCTGTCAACATAGGCTGTTATCAGTCCACTGGCAATTACAAACAGCAAAATCGACGGTATCAGCGTAAGGGTAACAAAGATGGTCACGATCCTGGTCTTGAATTTATAGCCCGGGACTCTATGTTTCTTCTCAAGATAAAGACGGATAAGGGTTTTGGAGACAAAGAAGATAAGGGTAAGGAGGGCGATTACAGCAAGATTAAAGACAAGTAATGTCAGGACCTTTATGGCAAGGTCTTCACTCATCTGAGGGGTTCCAGGGAGGATTCATTCCATCTGAACAACCCTGAATCACTTGAGACCTTGAACTCCCGGTCAGGCAGGAAAAAGAATATCTCGCCAAACAGGGATGGGATATTCCTGAGCCGTGACTCCACGGTAGTCCTCACAAAATATGTTCCCGAAGGCATGCCCTTCAGGCTGGTGAGATAGACGTCATTGAAGTTCAATGCCCACTTCATCATGGATTCAAAGCTGTTGAATCTCTTCTCAATGAGCGTCTCGCCGTCAAAAGAAGTAGCTATGTATTCCTTTTTCATGGGATCGCTCGTTATCTTCCTCACAATCTTTCTTCCGGCAATAAATTCATCGGGCCATGTTTTCCATAAACGGAAGAGGTCGATATAAAAGATTACCTCCTTCGAGATTCCCTTCCGTATCTCATCTACATAATCGGAATCAAGGTCAAGCTGGAAGGATACCCGGATGATGCTATCCTTAAAATCAAGATAAGGCCCCTTTATCTCCAGGGCTTCGGCCATATGGAGAAA
>CAZXDE010000128.1:0-4090 GCA_964639515.1 uncultured Thermodesulfovibrio sp. | reverse complement strand
TTCCTGTCAATATCAAGGACGACCCTTCCCTGGTCCATCACCATTATACGGTCGACAATCCCTATCACGTCATTAACCCTGTGCTCCACCAGGACGATGGTTATGCCCCTCTGCTTAAGGTCATCAAGACACTTGACTATCTCGGCAGTCCCTGCGGGGTCGAGCTGGCTCACCGGCTCATCAAGCGCCAGCACCACCGGTCCCATGGCGAGTTGCGAGGCAATGGCAACACGCTGCTTCTGACCACCGGAGAGTCTTGCGGTCTGCCGTTCTTCAAATCCCTCAAGACCTACCCGGGCCAGGGCCTCCCCCACTCTTTTCGTGATCTCTGCAGGGGGAAGGCCGAGATTTTCAGGGCCGAATGATATCTCATCCCTCACGGTATTACAGAAGAGCTGATCGTCAGGACTCTGAAATACCATCCCCACATACTGCGAGATATACGGCAGGGACGAAGTGCGGGTCTCTATTCCGTTGACAACCACAAGGCCCCGCATCCCGCCTGCACTCTCATGAGGGATTATCCCGCCCAGCATCTTCAGGAGCGTGCTCTTGCCGCAGCCTGTACGGCCTGTAACAAGCACACACTGTCCCCTGGGTACGGAAAAGGAAACCTCCTGTACTGACAGATCGCTGCGTCCGGCATATTTAAAGGAAACGTCCTTAAAGGTTATCATCTCTTTCTGAATCCTTATCCTGAGTCTATCGTGAAGGCATCGTGAAGCTCAAAAACTTTCTCTTTTGCCTCCTGGAAAACTGCCGGTTCCCGTTAGAATATCCACTTTAACCCTGCAATATAAGTCCTTTCAGGCATTGGATAACCAAGCACATATTCATACGCCCTGTTAAAGAGGTTCTCCGCAGATGCTGTAATCTCCAGATCTTTTACCGGTCGGAAGGAGCCCTTAAAATTCACGACAGTAAAGTCACCCTTATCTATAACATCGGTATATGTCGGGGATGAGAAATCCCAGTCCTGCACCTTTTCGTCCCCTGTATAATTAGCTATAAGCCTTACATCCCATCTATCCTGCCCGGCTCTTATACCAAAGGCACCCGTCCATTTCGGGGTATAAAGAAGAGTCTTACCATAATTGGAGATCTCTGCCTCGTCCTTACTCGAATACCTTATGTTGTAGCTGATGTTTGCAAACGGTTCGACTGAAATCTCAAGTCCTGAGGCAAGGCCTGCATCATAAGATACATTTACCTCTATACCCTGAAGCACCGCCCCATCAACATTTTTCCATGTCATCGCTGAAAGGCCCGGATCATAATAACCGAGTATTTTGTCCCTGAACCTGCTGTGAAAGAAGGTAACGTCTGCCTTCAGGAGTTCCCTCGAATAGTTGACTCCGGCATCATAGGAGGTGCTCTTTTCCGGCTTCAGATCGGGATTCCCGATATACGTTGTCCCCCAGGAAGAGACATAATCCGTTGCAAGCTCATCAGGTGCCGGGGCACGGAAGGCAGTTCCGATATTACCTTTAAGGCTAAAGCTCTCTGTTAATTTATATACAACTCCGCCTCTTACCGTCAGATGTGAAAGGTCTTCCTTGCGGGGATTGACCGTCAGCCCGGGGGTTGACAGTATCTCATTTCTGAAGTAGTCGTAACGAATGCCTGCACTCAGGAGGAGTTTTTTCTCCAGGAGGCTCAGCCTGTCCTCTGTAAAGAGACCATAACTGTTGTATCTTGCATTGGGATTGTATGGCGCACCGGCATTTCTTGAGCTGTCAAGCTTAATCCTGTCCCACTGTCCACCTGCAATTATCCTGTGGTTGCCAAATGGAAATGTCTTCTGAAAGCTGAGACCCTGGGTACCGGTCTTTTTCAGGTAAATGTCTGAATTTCCCGTACCCCAGCCTGAATGCCATTCATCCCTGTCTTTGACAAGGTAATACTTTGCATTGAACGTCTCTGTCTTATATCCTATATCAAAGCCATTCCTTGAGGAATCCTTGTAATCATCAGGGTCCGGGGAGTATACAGGACCGGGGGTACCTATATCCCATCCTTTCCAATGTTGAAAGCCGACAGAAATATGGCCTTTGTCCAGAAGTCCGTAACCAAGGCGGAGAGAGAGAGTCTCATCATCGTATCCTGTGTTGTCAAACTTTCCATAATCCTTCGCCTTATAATCATTCTCTGATGAACGATCGGCCGTGAGATAGTAGTCAAAAACCCCTTTCTTTCCACTCAATTCTGCCTTAGGCTTCCAGTAATCCCAGGAACCTGCTTCACCACCGACAAAGCCGTGAGCACCTTCCTCCCTGCCGTTTTTGGTGATTATATTTATAACTCCCCCCATGGCAGATGAACCGTAAAGCACGGAGGCAGGCCCTTTGACTATCTCTATCCTTTCGATATCATCCACAGGAATCTTTGCAAGGTTTACTGTGCCTGCATTATTACCGTTTATAAGAATAAGCACCCTGCTCGTTAGAATATCGCCGGTACTATATCCTCTCAAGCCGATCGTACCTGTAAGGGCACCCGGATATTTCTGGACATTACCAAGCGCTGCCTCTGCAATGAGGTCACCGGCATTCCTTGCAGTTGAATCCTTGATATCTTCCTGTGTGATTATCTGTACGGAGGCTGGAACATCCTTCTTTGGTTCTTCAACTCTTGTTGCAGTAACGACAATCTCTCCTAAATTTGTTGCGTCATCACCTGCAGATGCAGGGGTGACAAAGGACAAGATACAAATGGTGATAAAAACAGAATAGAAAAAATGCTTTGCTTTCATTTTGTTTGTCCTCCCGCGAGATTTTTTTAATTTTTCAGGTCTGGACAGGTCTTCCGGCTCAGGGCTATAAGACAGTTACGAGTTACGGGTTGCGAGTTAAACCGCTTCTCTTTCCTACTCACCCGCCTTCCCGCCATGGTGTTACCCATGACAGTGGCTTCCTTCGGGCTTTCGTTCCCTTCACGGCTGCGGGGCAGCGAGGGATTTTCACCCCTCTTCCCTGACATCCAGCCTTGTGGTCAAAATACGTCTATATATTATTGCCTGCTGTTCTCACCTCCTTTACTATCATATCGCTTCCTAAAACCTTCTATCCCTGATTCCGGGTTTATATTTCTGATTCCGCATCTCTTCCAAAAGCATCCGGAACTCACAAGATTTTCATACAGGTATTCAATATCCAGGCATCCCGGAGAAAGGTCTTCCCTGCATCCCAAAAAAGGTTTGAAGACCTGAAGGAAATAACTCTCCACATTCATGTTCTGTAACTCCGTCATCATATCAAGGAGATCACTCATGCCCAGCCCACTGAAGACAGTTGTTCTCATCTCGTAGGAAAGTCCGCTTCCTGTTATTACTTCAATTGACCGGCACATCCTCTCTTTATTGCTCTCCACCCCGGTGACCCCTGCGTATCTGCCGAGCGGAGCCTTGTAGTCCATTGCTATGTAATCAACAAGGCATTCTCTTATTAATCCCTCAAGCCTGTCAGGCATTGAGCCGTTGGTGTCCAGTTTTATCTGATACCCCATAGCCCTGACCTGCCCGAGAAACCCACCGAGGTCATCCTGAATGAGTGGCTCTCCCCCTGTCACGACTACCCCATCGAGCAACCCCTTTCTGTTGTCAAGAAAGGAGAGGATTTCATCCTCCGGTATCGGTTCCTTAAACAAATGAGGGTAAACAAGCTCCTGGTTATAACAATATGGACACCTGAAATTACAGCCCTGCATAAAGACAATAGCGCTGATCTTTCCGGGATAATCAATCAAGGAAAACTTCTGAAGACCTCCAATCGTCATGCCAGTTCAAACTCCTTCCGGGTCCTGAACTCCTCCTTTTTGCCCTTGTTCCACTGTCTTACAGGCCGGAGGTAGCCGACAATGCGGGAATAAATCTCCGTCTCCTCATGACAGCGGGGACACTCTGCAAACTCCCCGGCAATGTATCCGTCCACAGGACAGATGCTGAACGTAGGGGTAACGGTAAAGTAGGGAAGGTGATATTCTTCACAGACCTTCTTTACAAGTCTCTTGAGTGCCATGGTATCTTCTATCTTCTCACCGATAAAGAGATGCAGCACTGTTCCGCCGGTATATCGCTGCTGTACCGTGTCCT
>CAZXDE010000127.1:0-4092 GCA_964639515.1 uncultured Thermodesulfovibrio sp. | reverse complement strand
CTTGGCGGTACTGCCGCCGTTTATCTTGCCGTTGCAGGTATCGGGAAGATGGTCTTTGCCCATTCAGGGAACCTGACACTGTCGAATATGAACAGGCAGATATTGATGAGGCATGAGTGGATAGGCAATAGCCGGGTTGTTGAGGCAAAAAAGAGGATTGAAGAGATGAATCCGGACGTGGAGGTTGAAATATTTGACGAAAGGACGACCGGAGATAATGCCGAAAGGCTCCTTGACGGTGTGGATATAGCCCTTTCTGCACGGCCGACATTTCATGAGCGGAGGGCCCTGAACGCAGCATGCGTTAAAAAGGATATCCCGATGATCGAGGCAGCCATGAACGGGATGGAGGGATATCTCTTCAATGTCATTGCAGGGAAGACCCCGTGCCTTAACTGCCTTTATCCGGATGATGACCCGGAGTGGGAAGAGCTCGGCTTTCCGGTCCTTGGGGCTGTATCCGGTATGCTTGGCTGCCTTATGAGCATCGAGGCGATAAAGCTGTTGACAGGCTATGGGAGGCCGCTGCTTTCCCGGATGCTCATTTTCAATACATTTAATATGGATTTCAGGAAGCTCAGGATACACAGGGACGAGGGGTGCGCGGTCTGTGGGGCCGGAAGAAAAAATGCATGATTATGGGGTATAATTTATGACTCTTCAGGAGATGGGCTGGGGGAATAAATAATGCTTAATAAACCACAGAGACACAGAGGCACAGAGAAGTACATGTTTTATAATGAAGAAGTAACAGGCAAGATGGAATTAAAAGACTCGTTTTATAAACTCTGTGGCTCTGTGCCTCTGTGGTTATATCATCCACAGGGAAATGCGGCAATCCGATATCCGGAGGGGAAATGACAACACGGCAGATACTTCATAATAAAGGGCTTATTAAAAGACTCACCTCTGTATACCTATCCTTGTTTATTTTCCTCCTCTGTCTTCCGCTTGTTGCATCAGCTGAGGTCAGGGAGTATCGCCTTGACAACGGTCTCAAGGTACTGATTGCAGAGGACCACAAGGCCCCTGTTGCCACCTTTCAGGTATGGTACAGGGTCGGCTCAAGGAATGAACCCGCCGGTAAGACCGGGATAAGTCATCTGCTTGAGCATATGATGTTCAAGGGGACTCCCGAGTATGGCTCAAAGGTCTTCTCCCGCCTTGTTCAGAAAAACGGGGGGATTGACAATGCCTATACCACAAAGGATTATACGGCGTACTTTCAGGTCCTCGCCTCGGACCGCATAGACCTCTCCGTCAGGCTTGAGTCGGACAGGATGGAGAACCTGCTCCTTGCGCCTGATGATGTCAGGGATGAAAGGAGCGTTGTTATGGAAGAGCGGAGGATGCGGTATGAGGACGATCCGCAGAACTCACTTTATGAAGAGGTGGTGGCAACGGCCTTTAAGGTCCATCCGTATCATCATCCTGTGATAGGCTGGATGTCCGAGATTGCCTCTATCGATCCGCAGGACCTGCGCCGATATTACAAAAAATTCTACTCCCCTGACAATGCAGTCATTATTGTCGTCGGGGATGTAAAGGCCGATGAGCTGATTAAAAAGATCAGGGAAAGATTCGGCGGAATTCCGAAAGGTCCTCCAAGGGAGCCCGTTACATCAAAGGAACCACCTCAAAAGGGCCGGAAGAGGGTCTACCTCAAAAAGGAGGCAAAACTTCCTTATATATTGACTGCTTACCATGTGCCTGGGTTTCCCCATAAGGACAGCGCCGCCCTTGACGTGCTCAGCTCCATATTCTCCGGAAAGAGCGGAAGACTCTACAAAAACCTTGTCAGGGACAAGAAGGTTGCCCTAAATGCCTACGCCTCCTATGATGGTCTGTATATGGACCCCTTTCTCTTCTTTTTTGGTGGAACGCCACCTCCCGGAAAAGATATAGGGGCACTGGAAAAAGCCTTTTATGAAGAGATTGATGAGTTAAAAAATACGCTGCCCTCGGAGAGGGAGATACAGAAGGCAAAGAACCAGGTTGAGGCATCGTTCATTATGGGGCAGGATTCGATCTCCTTTCAGGCCCGGGTACTCGGGATGTTTGAGATGCTGGGTGACTGGAAGTTAAAAGACCGTTACCTTGAGGCGATACGGGGGGTGACACCGGATGATGTGCAGAGGGTTGCAAAGAAGTATTTTACTGAAGAGAACCGAACGGTGGGGATACTTGTACCGGAGGGTAGCTGATGCTTATTTGCTTAATTCGTAATGTAGGTATAATCCAACAATTAATTGCAGGAGCAGAATATGAAGACTGATGGAAGCATATTTGCAGGATTGAAGGTCGTAATGCACAAGTTGCAATCCTTAAATTCGTCAATCATCAATCGTCAATCGTCAATCCTGTTGCCGGTGATTATTGCCGTCATACTCCTTCTTGGCTGTACACAGGTGTGGGCCATTGAGGCAAGGAGGGAGGTCCGGCCGGACGGCCTTGTGCTCCTGCATGCAGAGAAGAACAACCTGCCCATAGTCAAGGTGACCCTCCTCATCAAGGCTTCTCCCTCTGACGAGCCCCCGGAAAAGGCAGGACTTGCCAACCTTGTGGCTGAACTCCTGCCGGAGGGGACGAAGACGAGGACTTCAGAGCAGATAAGCGAGGAGATAGAGTTTATCGGCGGGGACCTTAGCGCCTCTGTTGACCGGGATTACACTACGATTACACTCTCTGTTCTTAAAAAGGATATTGACGAGGGGTTTAAACTCCTCTCGGATATACTGCTGAACCCGGTATTCCCTGAGGATGAGATCCGGAGAGAGAAGGATTTGATAAAGGGTTCCCTGAAACAGAGTGAGGAAGACCCCGAATTTGTTGCCCAGAGGGAGTTCAGAAAGACCGTTTACGGTCCTCACCCTTATGGAAGACTGATTGAGGGAAGCCCGGACACCATTGACGCCATCAGCAGGGAGGATCTGCTCCGGTTTTACCACACCTTTTACAGGCCGAATAACGCCATCCTCTCTGTCGTGGGAGACATATCCTACGATGAGGTCGTTAGTTTGCTTCAGAAGTATCTCTCCGGGTGGCAGGCGGGTGATATCCCCCGGATGGACCTTCCTCCAATCCCTGAACTGAAAGAAAAGATTGTTGTTACCGTTAACCGCTCCCTTACACAGGCCAATATACTCCTTGGACATCTCGGAATAAAAAGGTCCAACCCGGACTACTATGCGGTTTCTGTAATGAACTACATCCTCGGCGGCGGCGGTTTTGCTTCAAGACTCATGACCCGGATAAGGGACGATATGGGCCTGGCCTATGACGTTTACAGCACGTTTGACACTGACAGGGACAGGGGGGTTTTCGAGGTTGGGATTCAGACAAAAAACAAGTCGGCAAAAACTGTAATAGGAGTAATACTTGAGGAGATAGAGAGGATTCGGAAAGAGCCGGTCACGGATGAGGAGCTGAGGGATGCAAAGGCATACCTTACCGGGAGTTTTCCGAGAAGGCTTGATACAATGGGAAAGATAGCAAACTTCCTCACCCTTACCGAGTTTTATCAGCTCGGAATCGATTATGACAAGCTGTACCCCGGGTATATAAACCAGGTTACAAAGGAAGACGTCCAGCGGGTCGCCGTAGAATACCTTGATCCTCAAACATATGTCCTTGTAGTTGTTGCCGACCTGAAGAAGGCGGGATTTTAGCAGCGTGCAAAAAGAAACCCCATCCCGGGGTTTTTAAATTGAAAATTTATGGTAGGCACGGACGGTATCGAACCGTCGACCTCTACCGTGTCAAGGTAGCGCTCTCCCCCTGAGCTACGCGCCTGTTTTAAGGTTAGGGTTTTAATAAATATAACATTTGAACTCGTGATTTTTCAAGGCCGCACGGCCTTTCCTTATCTGCGCCGGGCTTGTCCGGGTTTGCCCTTCTATGCTATCCTAAACACCTTACATTCATTGATATAACGGTTTCTTTTATGGACATACGGGAATACATAAACAGTGCGATTCAGAAGCTGGGAGCAGAGGTGCCCTTTGTCGAGCTTGAGGTGCCGAGGATTGCCCGGCACGGCGACCTCTCTACCCCCGTGGCCATGGTTCTTGCAAAAAGGCTCAAAAAAGCGCC
>CAZXDE010000126.1:0-4112 GCA_964639515.1 uncultured Thermodesulfovibrio sp. | reverse complement strand
ACTTAAAATAACTTGCCACAACTGTAAAGATTATTTAGCCGCAGATTTTCGCAGATAAACGCAGATTATCAAGACTTTAGAGAAGTTTTTGCTTTAGTATCTGCGTGAATCTGCGAAAATCTGCGGCTGAAATCCGTTGATACTCAGAACAGCCGGTTGGGTACATTTATCTTCAGGTGTTCGTAGGCACCGCGGGTGGCAAGCCTGCCCCTCGGTGTCCGTTCTATAAAACCCTCCTGAAGGAGAAAGGGTTCATAAACATCCTCGATCGTCTCCTTGTCCTCCCTCACAGATGCTGCAAGGGTGTCCACACCTACGGGGCCGCCGGCATACTTTTCAATGATTGTAAGCAGAAGCTTCCTGTCCATATCGTCAAGCCCCCTGTCATCCACATCCATGGCCTCAAGTGCATACCGCGCTATCTCTATCCCGATCGTACCGTCACCTTTTACCTGGGCAAAATCCCTCACTCTCCTCAGGAGCCTGTTTGCAATCCTCGGTGTACCCCTTGAACGGCGTGCAACCTCAAAGGCCGCATCTTCGGTTATATGGACATCAAGGATGGTTGAGGAACGTTTGACCACCCTTATAAGCTCTTCAGGCCTGTAGTATTCAAGCCTCACGATTACACCAAAGCGGTCCCTGAGTGGAAATGTCAGCATCCCTGTGCGGGTGGTGGCGCCAACGAGTGTAAAATGCGGCAGGTTTACCTTGAGTGAACGTGCATTGGGGCCCTGTCCAATGATAATATCAAGATGAAAATCCTCCATGGCAGGATACAGTACCTCTTCAACTATTCTGGGCATACGGTGTATCTCGTCAATAAAGAGGATATCCTGGTCTGAGAGGTTTGTCAGTATTGCAGCAAGGTCTCCCTGCCTCTCGAGCACCGGCCCTGATGTGGTCTTCAGGCTTACTCCAAGCTCATTGGAAATGATATGTGCAAGCGTGGTCTTTCCAAGCCCCGGAGGGCCGTAGAAGAGGACATGGTCAAGCGCCTCTCCGCGGTGTCTTGCCGCCTGGATATAAATACGGAGGTTATCCTTTAGCCGCTCCTGTCCTATAAACTCTTCAAAACTCCTGGGCCTCAGGGTTACATCCAGGAGCAGATCATCCTGAGATACCTCTGGCTCAGTCCCGCTTTCATCCGTCTCTTTCAGATCATCCTCCCGATATTATTGACAATCGACAATTGACGATTGAATATTGATGAAGTCGTAAAAAGTCTGAAAATGCCCTTTCTTGTCATTGCGAGCAGAGCGAAGCAATCTCTATCCATCTGCTTTTTAAAACGGATTGCTTCGTCGCTTTACTCCTCGCAATGACAATTACGGCTTTTTTACGAAACCAATATTGAAATTAAACAGCATTATTTAATTCTGAATTCATAAATAGTCAATCGTCAATCGCTCACCTGTTCAAATATTTTAACGACTCTTTAAGTAGATTCTCAATCTCCCTGATTCCCTTCTGATAGGCCCGATCCAGTACCTCCTGGGCATGGGCCTTTTTATACCCGAGGTTAACCAGCGCTGAAAGGGTATCCTCGTAAGCCCGCTCTTTTTTCTCTCCAGTCTTCGGAAGCTTTTCCCTGAGCTCGAGTATAATCCTCTGCGCGGTCTTTTTCCCCACACCGGGAATCCTTGTCAGCAACCCCACATCCTCCGTATCTACCGCCCTTAAAAAATCCTCGACCGGGGAGCCGGACAGGATATTCAGTGCAAGCCTTGGTCCCACCCCTGTAATGCCCAGCAGGGATTTAAAGACCCTCTTGCCGTTCTCATCCAGAAAACCATAGAGGTCTATGGCATCATCCTTTACATTCGTATAGATAAAGAGAAAGACCTCCCTGCCCTCCTCCGGCAACTCTGAAAGCACACTCAGGGGAACACTCACCTCATAGCCAACCCCGCCTGCCTCAACCACTATGCACTCAGGCCGCTTCAGAGAGAGCCTGCCTCTCAAGGTTCCTATCATCTCAGGGATTGCCCTCCTTTTTTAAAAAAACGGTTATGTTCATCGATAATTCAGGTGTATTATACAATAAAGAAAGGCTGTTACAGGAAGAACAGCCGGGGATTAAAAGAAATCAAGACCATATTTGGCCGCAGATTTTCGCAGATAAACGCAGATTGTCAAGACTTTAGAAAAATTCTGCTTTAATATCTGCGTGAATCTGCGAAAATCTGCGGCCAAGAGTCTTAATTCCCGGTTGAAAAGCTTCTTTCATAGCTTAAACTCGCGGCACCCTTGTCATCACTTGCAACGACCTGCCAGGAGTAGGTGGTGCCTGGGCTGAGTCCGTCAACCGTATAGCTCAGAATGGCTGTATCCGTCTCCCCGGAAACATTACTGCCCACATCGGAAACCGTACCCTTGCCGCATGAAAGCAGCAGCATTGCCGTTAATATTATCACCCCTGCCAACAGGGCTATCCTCCTCCGCCTTGCATCACCTGCAAAGACCACTCCGAAGAGCAGCAGCCCGGTCGCTCCAAACCCTGCATAAAGTGTCCTGTCGGCCCTGCCAGTCGTAAGGGTTGAGTCTTCCACTTTTACGGCATCACAGTTCTCCTGAGTCCCTTTGCTGTCTTTACAGTATCTAATCTCATAGGTTACAGGGTCACCCTCCGGGTCCGTAACTCCCTCCCATTGAAACGTTACCGTCGTCTCCAGGCCTGTTGCACCGTCTTCGGGAGAGACAGCTTCCGGCCTGGCCGGTGTATGGTTACCCTCTTCAGGCAGGCATGAGCCCGATACTCTCTCAAACGCCTCTGCATCTACCCTTTCAGGAACAGTCCCGGAAACAGTCCAGGGCCAGCTCTCACCAGGTGACGTCCCGCACATGGATACCACAACCTCACTCTCATCCGGGTCGTTGGAAGGAATGCGGACGACCTTGCCCCAGGCGCCTTTATCAGGCGAGGGGTCGGTGAAGAGAATCGTAAGTGTACAGGAGGCTGATGGCGCAATAGTCTGATTTGAACAGTTGTCCGTTATGGTGAATGGCCAAAACAGCCCCGGCTGGTCGGATACATAGGGTATTTGTCCGATATTCAGGTCTGCATCACCGAGATTGGCTACCGTTACGGTATGCGATGTGTTTGGTATGTCACCAAACGGCACCTCAAGGTCATTGTCCGTACCCGACGAATCAGTGACTGAAATATCGGGTTCGGGGACTGCAGCAAGGGTTGCCGTCATTGTCGGGGCAGAGGCGCTGATAGAGGTCACCTTCACATAACTTGAGGTTCCGTTATATAGATTACTGTCCGGAGTGCTGCCGCCTGTAAATGAAGTATTGTCAGTAGAACCGCGATAGAGGTCGCCGCTGTCTCCCCTGTTATTATTCTTCTCAAGGTCCCAATTGCCGTCGGCCTGCACGAGGGAAACCTTGTAATGGTTTTTCGAACAGTCAGCAGGTGGAAAACATTCACTGTTATTGTCTGCACGGCTTTCATCTATATGCCATATGGCAAGGCCCTCTCCCGGCAATCCCTCATCAAAAGTACCACTTAGACGCTGCCGGTTTTCGACCAGGAAATATTCCCCTCCGGTAGCCGGACTACCGGGGAGGAGCTGATATACATCAGCGCTTGTAGCTGCCGCATCTATGAACTCATTACTGAGGCTGTCTGTAACCTGGGTTGGTGTAACCCAGCCAAGGCGGTACTTGCTCCACGCCGACATAAGGGCAGGGGTATCACCAAGGATTGACACATAGTTCCATGAACCACCACCCATCAACCCCCACTCCCCTATACCTGATGAGCTCTTGTCAGCGTCGTAAAGGTCAGGCAGCCCCAGTGCATGGCCGTACTCATGTGCAAAAACACCTATCGTTGACAGAGTTGCCGGAGGCCCTGTACGGTAAAGCTCGGGCATGATGATGTAGTCGTTTATTTTATAGCCGCCGGGGCAGGAAGCGTCTGAATCACCTGTGGTATAGACACCATAATGGCTGTATCCGGCGTACCGGGCACTGGCGAGGTCCCAGCTATGAGACCATATATCCGTCTTGGATTCACCAACCTCCTCGCCGGTGCCCTGATGGACGATTCCCACTACATCCACATAACAGTCCCCGTCGGAATCATAGGCGGAAAAATCAAC
>CAZXDE010000125.1:0-4225 GCA_964639515.1 uncultured Thermodesulfovibrio sp. | reverse complement strand
TAATGGGAAAACTGCATTGTATAGGTAGCCCTTCCCTGCGTCTTGCTTCTGAGGTCGGTAGCGTAACCGAACATCTCGGAAAGGGGCACGTGTGCCTTGATAACCTGGGCGTTGCCCCGCTTCTCCATACTCTGCATCTTCCCTCTTCTTGAGTTCAGGTCGCCTATAACATCACCCATGTATTCTTCCGGTGTTATAACCTCTACAGCCATTACCGGTTCAAGTAGCACGGGGTTGGCCTTCCTGACCCCAGCCTTAAAGGCCATGGAACCAGCTATCTTAAACGCCATTTCAGACGAATCGACCTCATGATAAGAACCATCATAGAGGGTAACTCTCACATCAACTATAGGATATCCTGCCAGCACCCCTGTTTCAAGGGCCTCTTTCACGCCCTTCTCAACAGCAGGGATAAACTCCTTCGGTATTGAACCACCAACAATCTTTCTTATAAACTCAAAGCCGCTACCTTTCTCAACGGGCTCAATCTCGATCAGAACGTGACCATACTGCCCCCTGCCGCCGGACTGCCTTACAAACTTGCCTTCAGCCTTTGCAGGAACCTTAATGGTCTCACGATATGCAACCTGCGGTTTACCCACATTGGCACCTACCTTAAACTCCCTCAGCAGCCTGTCAACAATAATCTCTAAATGAAGCTCCCCCATACCGGAGATCAGCGTCTGCCCGGTCTCCTCATTATATGAAACCCTGAAGGAGGGGTCTTCCTGTGAAAGCTTCATCAGGGCGGCGGAGAGTCTCTCCTGGTCCTGCTTTGTCTTTGGCTCTATTGCAATGGAGATAACCGGTTCCGGAAATTCTATTGCCTCAAGTATAACCGGATTATCCTCGTCACACAGGGTATCTCCCGTCAGGGTATATTTAAGCCCCACTGCTGCTGCAATATCCCCGGCCCTGACATCCTTGATCTCCTCCCTCTTATTGGCATGCATCTTCAGCAATCTGCCGACACGCTCTTTCTTGTCCTTCGTAGAGTTATAGATATATGAGCCTGCTGCAAGCACTCCTGAATAGACCCTCAGGTAGGTCAACTGCCCGACAAAGGGGTCGGTCATTACCTTAAAGGCAAGCGCTGCAAAGGGCTCATCGTCAGAGGCCTTACGCTCCAACTCTTTGCCGTCGGGGGTCACACCCTTAACCGACGGAACATCAACAGGAGACGGAAGGTAGTCAACTATGCAATCAATAAGATGCTGCACCCCCTTGTTCTTAAAACTTGACCCGCAAATTACGGGCGTAAGCTTCAGCTCAAGGGTTCCCTTTCTTAAAGCCCTCCTGATCTCTTCCTCACCTACATCTTCTCCGTTCAGATACTTCTCCATTATGACCTCATCTACATCAGCAAGGGCCTCTATCATCTTGTCCCGGCATTCATCAGCCTGCGCACGGTAATCATCAGGTATATCAGCCTCTTGAAACTCGGCTCCAATGGTCTCGTCATCAAAAAAATAGGCCCGCATCTTTACTATGTCTATAGGTCCCCGGAATTTATCTTCAGCACCTATGGGTATCTGTATTGCAACCGGGTTGGCATCGAGTCTTTCCACCATTGAAGTTACCGACATAAAGAAATCCGCACCCATCTTGTCCATCTTGTTCATAAAGGCTATCCTCGGCACGTCATACTTGGTGGCCTGCCTCCAGACGGTTTCAGACTGGGGCTCCACTCCCGCAGCGGCATCAAATACCGCTACAGCTCCGTCAAGCACCCTGAGTGCCCTCTCAACCTCTATGGTAAAATCAACATGACCGGGGGTATCAATTATATTTATCCTGTGGTCTTTCCAGAAACACGTAGTTGCCGCCGAGGTGATGGTTATACCACGTTCCTGCTCCTGAACCATCCAGTCCATCACAGCAGTACCCTCGTGGACCTCCCCTATCTTGTACGTTACGCCGGTATAATACAGGATCCTTTCCGTGGTCGTTGTCTTACCGGCATCGATATGGGCCATTATCCCGATATTCCTTACTTTTTCTAATGGGAACCTCAAAATGTTCTCTCCTCTTCAAAAAGACACAAAATCGGTATTAGTGTCGGAAATAATATTTAATATTGTTTCAGGATACACCCTTTTGCAGGAGTTAACTACAGGGCTGCGGGCCTAACTTGCAAACAACTCGCAACACAACGCAGAGGCTTCTACAACCTACCATCTGTAATGAGCAAACGCCTTGTTGGCATCAGCCATCTTGTGGGTGTCCTCCCTCTTCTTAACAGATGACCCCGTCTTGCCGTAGGCATCCAGAAGCTCTCCTGCAAGACGCTCGGTCATGGTTCTTTCGGACCTTTTCCTTGCAAAATCCCTGATCCACCTGAATGCAAGCGCCATCCTTCTGCTGGGTCTTACTTCAATCGGCACCTGATATGTAGCACCGCCAACCCTCCTCGGCTTAACCTCAACAATCGGCTTGACATTCTCAAGGGCAATCTTGAAAACCTTGAGAGGGTCTTCGTTGGCCTTCTCCTTTATAATCTCAAATGCGCCATAGCAGATCCTCTCCGCCACGGACTTTTTACCATCCGCCATTATTGCATTTACAAACTTACTGACCAGTTTGCTGTTATATTTCGGGTCAGGAAGTATCTCTCTCTTTTCAGCTACTCTTCTCCGTGCCATCTCTCGCTCCTATTTTGGCCTCTTGGCTCCATACTTGGACCTGCCCTGACGCCTGTCTCCAACACCCATGGTGTCAAGCGCTCCCCTTACTATGTGGTACCTGACACCCGGAAGGTCCTTAATCCTGCCACCCCTTATCAATACTATTGAATGTTCCTGAAGGTTGTGCCCGATCCCCGGGATATAGGCCGTTACCTCCATGGCATTTGTCAGCCTGACCCTTGCAACCTTTCTAAGTGCGGAGTTCGGCTTCTTGGGCGTAGTGGTATAAACCCTTGTGCAGACACCTCTGCGCTGCGGACAGTTCTGAAGCGCCGGACTCTTTGACTTTTCCTTTACCCTCTTCCTGCCGTTTCTTACTAACTGCGCTATCGTAGGCAATGTAAATCCTCCATTTAAACCGTTGTAAAGAAAACCGGAATATTTTATCCCAAGGAAATATTTTTGTCAAATTTTTATAATCTTCAAACCAACGAGAGATTACTATAACCTAATCAAAGCATTTAATGCAAGAGTTTAATCGCCGTAAATTACAACAAAAATCCACTTCCTTTATATTCCGTCTTTTTGCTAAAATTCATCAGCGATCAACCGTTACGTTAAAAACAAACCGTTATGTTGAAAATCGGCAAGATACCATATACAAACCTGTACCCCATCTATTATTACCTGGAGATGACACCCGGCAGAAAGTACGAGTTCGTCGAGGGGGTTCCTTCCGATATAAACGGACTCATAAGGAAGGGCCGGATAGACATAAGCCCCTCATCCTCAATAGAATATCTCAGAAGGCCTGAAAAATACATACCTGTTCCCGGCCACTCTGTAAGCTCAGAGGGTCCTGTGGGCAGCATCCTTCTTTTCAGCAGAAGGCCTGTCGAGACACTTGAGGGGTTCACGGTACTTTACACCCGTCAATCAGAGACCTCTGTAGCCCTCCTCCGCATTGTCCTCTCAAGGTTTTATCAGCTTCAGTGCAGTCTGAAGAGCTCCGGACTCCCCCTGGAGGAAGGACTCAGGAATCATTCCGCCTACCTCCTCATAGGCGATGATGCCCTCAGGGAAGCGCATAAGTGGCCCAACCTGTATATATATGACCTTGGTGATATATGGTACAGGAAGACGGGACTGCCCTTTGTCTTTGCCCTGTGGATAGCAAACAAGGGAGCAGGAGCAGAACTGAAATCCTTCATAACCGACCTCGACGAGGCCAAAGACAGGGCACTTAGAGACCTGCCCAAAATAGCAAGGACGTGCCCATTCAGGAAATGGCTATCCGAAGAAGAGCTCATGGATTACTGGAGAAAGCTGTCCTATGACCTTGACAGCAAACACCGTCAGGGACTTGAACTATTCAACAAATACCTCAGGGAACCGGGGATTTGAGATGCCGGGTTTCAGGGCGGGTTACTCTGTATAAAAAAGAGCAATCCTTACATCTTCTCTCAGACTGAGCTGTATCTCTTTTGCCTCCCTTATGTCCTTTGGCCAATTCATTTTTTCCGAAAGACACCCCTCCTGCTACTTCTCCAGCTTGAAATCCAGATACTTGAGATTAAAAAACCCGTTCACTATCCGCACGG
>CAZXDE010000124.1:0-4364 GCA_964639515.1 uncultured Thermodesulfovibrio sp. | reverse complement strand
ATTGAAAGTGAAGAGACCGGGCTTGGAGAAAAACTGAAAAAATATGCTCATCTGCGGGGCATGAAGGCCGTGCTCTATACGGGTGGAGTCAAGAGCTGGTCTTTTATCTCCGCCCTCCAGGATCTCGGGATAGAGATAGTTGCAGTGGGTACCAAGAAGAGCACTGTTGAGGATGAGGAGAAGATGAAGGCCATACTTGGCAAGGATGCCCCTCTTATTGAGGATGTTACGCCGGCAAACCTGAGGAAGCTTATGAAGGAGAGGGCGGCGGATATGCTTGTTGCAGGCGGCCGTAACCTCTATCTTGCCATGAAAGAGGGGTTTCCTTTTGTGGATGTGAATCAGGAGAGACACACAGCCTATGCCGGATATGACGGGCTTGTAAACCTTGCAGAGCAGATAAGTAACAGTATCAGGTTTTTCAATGGTAATGAGGTTTGCGGATCAGAACCCGGCGGGCAAACTGTTTCTGTCCCCTTGAAGACTAAAGCTGACAGGGATGTGTTGATAAACCCTTTAAAACACTCCCAGTCCATAGGGGCTGCAATTGCCCTGCAGGGGATAGACAGGACGCTCCCGGTTATTCATGGTGCGCAGGGCTGCAATTTCCTTGCAAAGGTGCTTATAACAAAACATTTCAGGGAGCCCATTGCACTGATGAGCACAAAGCTTTTTACAGAGGATGTTGTAATGGGTAGCGAGGAAAACCTGACCGCAGTTGTGCAGGGGGTTATTGAAAAACAGCAGCCGGACCTGATAGGTGTCCTTACCACAGGACTTTCAGAGGTCAAGGGCGATGATGTGGCAGGGACAGTTAGAGATTTAAGGATTAAGGATTCGGGATTAAGGATTATTAATGTTTCCACGCCAGACTATGAAGGTGGTCTGGAGACGGGATATGCAAGGGCGGTAGAGGCAGTCATTAAGTCAGTGGCAAGGGGACAGGAGTCAGTAGTCGGGAGTCAGGAGCTTGGAGTAGAAGACCTTTCAGGCTCTCCTGATGCCGGACGTTTAAGCAGAAACTGCAAAGTAAATGTCCTTGTCGGTTCGCACCTGACTCCTGCTGACTTTACGGAGTTGCGTGAGATGATAGAATCTTTTGGGTTGACCCCGGTTATCCTGCCCGACCTTTCCGCACTTGACGGGAGCAGACAGGAATTCTCGGCACTCTCCTCCGGTGGTACTAAGACGAGCGAGATTGAGACGATGGGTAGTGCCGGATTTACACTGGCAATAGGGTTGAGCATGGAAGGGCCGGCAAGGTTTTTAAAAGAGAGCTTTGGTATTGAATACAGACTGTTGGAGAGTCTTTCCGGTCTTCAGGAAGTGGATGCATTCATGGATACACTCTCAGCCCTGAGCGGCAGGCGGGTACCTGCTAAATATGAGAGGCAGCGAAGGGTGCTGATTGACGGAATGAGGGATGCTCATTTCTATTTTGGCGGCAAAAGGGTCTGTATGGCCCTGGAGCCTGATCTGTCGGTCCAGGTCTCAAGGGTGCTCAGTGAGATGGGGGCTGAAGTTGGACTTTCGGTTATTCCATCCCGTACGGAATCTGCAGGGAGAATTTATGCAGGGAATGTCCTTGTTGGCGACTTTTTTTCAATAGACGGGGATTTCGACCTTTTGATTGCAGGTTCTCATGGAACGGATACAGCAAAGAGGCTTGGTGTGCCGTTGTATCAGACGGGATTTCCCGTGTATAAGGTTTTGGGGAATAATTCGAGGATCGCCATAGGGTATAAAGGAACGCTTGTGATGATTAACGAGATGGCAAACCTGCTGTTTCAGGATGATTGATAACAGGGATTGCCTGATCTGAAATCTGCGTCCTGATTAATTAGAATAAAGGAGGCCGGTGATGAAGATAGCATTTGCAACAACAGACGGTGTAAATGTTGACGAGCATTTTGGCAGGGCTGGTAAGTTTGCCGTATATGAACTGACAAGAGATGCTTATCAATTCATCGAGATGAGGAAGTTTGCCGAAGGCAGGGATGTAGAGATAGAGGAGACAAAGGGAAAGGGCCGGATACACGAGGACAAGGTACAGAGTAAAGTGGAAAAGCTTGCGGACTGCAAGATTATATACCTTACGGATATCGGGGGTCCATCAGCCGCAAGGCTTGCCAGAAAGGGCATAATGCCCGTAAAGGTGAAAGAGGTGGTTGCCATTGAGGATGCCCTGAAAAAACTCCTTGAGGCCGTGAAAACATCGCCGCCGCCGTGGCTTAAAAAAGCGTTGAACAATGACTGAAGAACAAGAGTATACAGGGCGGCAGCGTATCGGTTTATACTGCCGCTTCTGAAACAAACTACCAAACAATAACCAAGGAGGAAAAAAAGATGAAGATGATCAGGGCGTTTATAAGACCGGAGAAGGAGCAGGAAGTAGTCTTGGCATTAGAGGGGGCGGGGTTTCCATCCGTTACAAAGATGCCGGTATTTGGAAGGGGGAAGCAGAAGGGGCTTCAGGTAGGTCCAGTGCATTACGATGAACTTCCAAAGACACTGCTCATGATAGTTGTTGATGATGAGGACGAAAAGAATGTAGTGAAATTAATACATGAGAAGGCGAAGACGGGTTTTATCGGTGATGGCAAGATATTTGTCAGCCCGGTGGATACCGCCTATACCGTCAGGACCGGGGAGGAAGGCCTATGAAGGAGATTGTTGCAATTATCCGTAGAGACAAGGTCCCCGAAATCAAGCAGGTTCTCGAGGATCTGGGATATCCGTCACTTACGATTCAAAGCGTTGATGGAAGGGGGAAGCAGAAAGGGGCCATGTGTGCAGAGATGGACTCGGAGATGCCGGATAGCTACTGTACTGCGGCTAAACTGAAACCCACGCCCTCCACGTATGCCCTCGAGCATACACTGCCGAAGGTGGCCCTTTACGTGCCCAAGAGGATGATTACAATAGTGGTGCCTGATGATGTGGTCACCAAGCTTGTCAAGTCAATAATCAAGGTCAGCTATACGGGCAAGCACGGAGATGGAAAGATATTTGTTGCACCGATAGGCGGTGCCGTGAGGATAAGGACAGGCGAGATGGATGGAGAAGCAATAGCTTAAATTTTAAGTAGAATTACTTGCAGGCTGATTGAGCCTTTTATTTAATGTTTTTTTGGAAAGGAGAAGATTTATGGCACAGGCAAGTTGTTTAACAAGGGGCGGCACGCCGTGGACCCCGAGGTTTATCGAATCAATTGATGTTGAAAAATGTCTGGGTTGCGGACGCTGCTATAAGGTTTGCGGCAGGGATGTCCTTGAGCTCATTGAAAAACCCTTTGAGGATGAGGGTGAGGATGAGTATGGAGACGATATGGGGAACAAGGTGATGTCTGTTGCAAATCCGGATGACTGTATCGGCTGTGCGGCATGCTCCAGGATTTGCACAAAGAAATGCCATGTACATGTGGAGATATAATTGATTTGAAGATATATTGAGAAAACCACAGGAACAGTGATTCACTGTTCCTGTGGTTACGTTTAGACTATTTGGCCCTGCTGCTCCAATATCGCCAGCTTAAATTTCTTTGTCAGCATCTGTGTTACCCTTCCCGGAGTTCCGTTGCCGATAACCCTGCCGTCAATCTTTATGACGGCAATAATTTCAGCCCCGGTACCCGTCATAAAGCATTCCTTTGCATTATACAGGTCATAACGGGTGAGGGTTGTTTCACGGCTTCCGATGCCGAGGGACTCCGCTATCTCCATCACCGTCTTCCTGGTGATGCCGTCAAGGGCACCATGGCAGGGTGCAGGGGTAAGGAGCTCGGAGTCTTTCATAATAAAGATATTGTCTCCTGTGCATTCCGCCACAAATCCTTCCCTGTTAAGCATCACGGCCTCAAGGCAGCCGGCCTGCTCTGCCTCGATCTTTGCCATAATATTGTTGAGGTAGTTTAAGGACTTTACTCTGGGGTCAAGGCTGTCCGAGGGTATGCGTCTGGATGAAGCAGTGATTATTTCGATTCCCTTTTTGTAATATTCCTCGGGGTATAATTGAATGTCGGCAACGATGATTATCACCATAGCCCTCTCGCATGGAGAGGGGTCTATACCGAGTGGCCCCTCTCCCCTTGTGACAATGAGACGGATATATCCGTTTTCCTTCCGGTTTATCTCAACGGTCTTTAGCACCGCCTCCTGCATCTCTTCAATGCTCATGGGTATTTCAAGCAGGATCGCCTTTGCACTCTGATAAAGTCTCTCGATATGTTCTCCAAGCCTGAAGACCTTGCCGCTGTATATCCGTAAGCCCTCAAAAACACCATCTCCATAAAGAAGTCCATGGTCAAAGACCGATATCTTCGCATCAGCCTTGTCATAGTATTTACCGTCAATATATATCTTCAT
>CAZXDE010000123.1:0-4422 GCA_964639515.1 uncultured Thermodesulfovibrio sp. | reverse complement strand
TGTCTATTATTTTTGCACCAAGGACAAGTATATTTGAGTCATTATGAAGACGGCCCATCCTGGCAGTAAGGGGATTATGGCAGAGTGTTGCGCGGACTCCCGGGAATTTATTGGCGACAATCGACATTCCAAGTCCTGTGCCGCATATCAGGATGCCCCTTTCAATCTCTCCTGAGGAGACAGCACCTGACACCTTTTCACCATAATCGGGGTAATCCACAGAGCAGTTATCGCCTGTTCCATAATCCAGGGTGTCTATCCCGAATTTCAGGAGCAGTGCCTTGATGCTTTCTTTTAGTTCCAGACCGGCATGGTCACAACCAATGGCAATTTTCATTGAAGACATAACATAATTTACTCTTTAGTTTGCGGTGTCATTTGAAGATTATTGACAACGGCACTGGAAATTATCATAAATAACCAAAAGCGTTGAAGTCAAGAAAAGAAATATTGTATAATTGATATTCAAGTCGGAGAATGACAAGAGACTGTGTTAAAGTGCCTCCTGATGTGGTTCGCTGATTTCCCGGCAGTAATTAAAAAGAGTCTGTGTATAAACTGCGGTTATCTGTCATTCACGCAAGTGAAGCGCGTCGGGAATCCTTCTTAAATAACGATTCCGGACAAGCCGGAATGACAGAAGAACGCCAACAGTTCGAGTTTATAAACAGACTCTAAAGAAACAAAAACAAATATAAAGAGGGAGATATATAATATGACTGAAAAAGGAAAGGTTTACCTGATTGATGTCACCAACCGTGATGGTGTTCAGACATCGAGAATTTTGCTTCCAAAGCTTGCAAAGACCATGATAAACCTTTATCTTGACGAGATGGGTGTTTATCAGAGCGAGGTTGGTTTTCCAACCCTGAAACATGAGATAAACTATATCAATGCCAATATAGAGCTTGCACGTCTGGGACGGATAAAGACCCTCCACCTTGAAGGGTGGTGCAGGGCGGTGCCTGAGGACGTAGAACTCTCTTTCAGGAATTGTCCGGGGCTGAAACATATCAATATCTCGGTCTCAACTTCCGAGATAATGATACGTGGAAAATTTCAGGGAAGAAAGGTTTTTAAGGACCTTCTGAAGACAACTATTGAGGCATTGAAGACTGCAAAGGCCCTTGGTGCCGAGACTGTCGGTATTAATGCAGAAGATGCCTCAAGGACGGAGCTGGCGCGTCTTATAGAGTTTATCATTGCCGGCAAGGAGGCAGGGGCTGACAGGTTTCGTTACTGTGATACCCTTGGCGCAGATGACCCCATAACAATTTATGAGAGGATTAATGCACTTTCTGCCGCCACAAAGTTTCCGATAGAGATGCATTGTCATAATGACCTTGGTATGGCCGAGGCCGTCTCTGTTGCAGGGGCAAGGGCGGCGATAGAGAGTGGTATGCCTACTTATATAAACACCACGATAAACGGTTATGGCGAAAGGGCCGGCAATGCCGATCTGGTATCCACCATTCTGGCCTTGAAGTTCTCAACGGGGCTCAGGGAGAGGGCGCCCCTTGACGAACGGGTCAATCTGAACATGGCATGGAGGATTGCAAAATATGCCTCCTATGCCTTCAATATACCCATACCGATTAAGCAGTCCGGAGTCGGGGCTAATGCCTTTGCCCATGAGTCGGGAATTCATGCTGACGGTGCATTAAAGGACAGGCGCAATTATGAACTCTATGACCCTGAAGATGTCGGCAGGGGAGAGCCTGACCTGCTTCAGTCGGGGAGGGTGATAACTACAGGGGCCTATGGCGGAGTTAGAGGCTTTCGCCACGTCTATGACGGGCTGGGTATCCATTTTAAAAGCGATGAAGAGGCAAGGAGAGTACTCGAGCTGGTCCAGTATGCAAACCTTCATACCCAGAAACCACTGACCGATGATGAGTTGAGGTTTATTGCTTCCTATCCTGAAGTGGTCAAGAAAATTCTGACGGTGAACTTCTGATGCACAGGATAACACTTATTCCGGGTGACGGCGTTGGTCCTGAGATAACAGAGGCTACAGTAAGGGTAATAGAGGCAACAGGTGTCCCGATACAGTGGGATGTGCAGGAGGCCGGTGAGGATGTTTATAAGAGCGAGGGGACTCCCCTTCCCGAGCGTGTTATTGAATCTGTAAGGAAGAACAGGGTTGCCATCAAGGGGCCGGTTACCACACCTGTCGGCAAGGGGTTCAGGAGTGTCAATGTTACATTGAGACAGACCCTCGACCTATATGCATGTCTGAGACCGTGCAGGGTTTTTAAGGGTGCACGCTCTAGATTTGAAGGCTTAAACCTTGTAGTTGTCAGAGAAAACACCGAAGATCTCTATGCCGGTATTGAGTTTTCAAAGGGCTCCAGGGAGGCATTGGGGTTGATCGATTACATTGAGAAGGCCGCGCAGAAGCGGATAAGGGAAGACTCCGGGATAAGTATCAAGCCTATATCCGTGTTTGGTACAGAGAGAATTGTGAGGTTTGCCTTTGAGTATGCCAGGGATAATGGAAGGAAAAAGGTTACTGCAGTGCATAAGGCGAATATCATGAAGTTCTCTGACGGGCTCTTCCTTGATGTGGCAAGGGAGGTTGCGGCGGATTACCCTGATATCGGGTTTGAGGACAGGATTATCGACAATATGTGCATGCAGCTTGTGCAGAAGCCTGAATTATATGATGTCCTTGTCCTGCCGAACCTTTACGGGGATATCATCTCGGACCTTGCCGCAGGTCTTATCGGAGGACTGGGTCTTGCGCCCGGGGCCAATATAGGAAAGGATATAGCGGTTTTTGAGCCTACCCATGGCAGTGCACCCAAATATAAGGGAATGAACAAGGTAAACCCGCTTGCCATGATCCTCTCTGGAGGAATGATGCTGAGGCATATAGGTGAGCGTGAGGCTGCCGGGCGTCTTGAGACGGCCGTGGCAGAGGTTATAGAAGAAGGCAAGAGCGTGACCTATGATATGAAGCCTGTTGCTGATGACCCCGCTGCCGTCGGGACCTCGGAGGTGGCGGATGCGATTATCGAGAAAATGACGCGCTGAGATATACCGGAAGTTATAACCACAGAGACACAGGGACACAGAGAAAAGAAATTTTTTTTAACATTGTTTAATTTATCTCAGTGTCTCTGTGCCTCTGTGGTTAATTTCAGGTTTTATTCTTGTACTTTCTAAGACAGGAGATAGAGAATGAGAAAACTGGTTACGGTTATCGGGGCAGGTAATGTGGGAGCTACCCTTGCACAACTCATTGTGCAGGCAGGCCTGTCCGATGTTGTTCTGTATGATATTGTTGAGGGAATGCCTCAGGGTAAGGCCCTGGATATGATGGAGGCGTCTCCGTTGTGGGATGTGAGCGTTAATATCAGGGGAGCTAATGATTTAAAGGATATTTCAGGTTCTCATATAGTCGTGATTACCGCAGGGGCGGCAAGAAAACCCGGCATGTCAAGGGATGACCTGCTGAATATAAATGCCGGTGTTGTCAGGACTGTCAGTAAGGGGATTGCAGAATATTGTCCTGAGAGCATTGTCATTGTTGTGACAAATCCCATGGATGTAATGGCCCAGTTATGCCGGGTGACGACCGGTTTTCCCGCCCGGAGGGTTATGGGAATGGGTGGTGTCCTTGATTCAGCCAGGTTCAGTACCTTTGTTGCGGAAGAATTAGGTGTTTCGCCCCAGGATGTTGACGCCCTCGTGCTGGGTGGTCACGGAGACCGGATGGTTCCCATGCCACGATATACTACAGTGAGGGGGGTGCCGATAACGGATATGCTCCCTGCCGGAAAGATCAAATCATTGATTGAGAGGACAAGAAACGGTGGCGCAGAGATAGTTGCGCTCCTTAAAACCGGGAGTGCGTATTATGCCCCGGCAGCCTCTGCCTTTCAGATGGTCAGGGCTATACTGCTTGATGAGAAGAGGGTGGTGCCGGCAGCAGCCCGTCTCAACGGTGAATACGGGATTGACGGTCTGTATGCAGGTGTGCCTGTTGTTCTTGGATCTAAGGGTGTAGAGAGGATTATAGAGCTTCATCTTGAAGAGGATGAGAAGGCTTTTTTTGAAAGATCAGTCCAGGCAGTAAAGGGACTTATTGAGAAGATAGGATTGACTATTGACTATTGACCATTTTCGATTGAGTATTGATTATTACTCTGCGAACTCCGCGCTCTCTGCGTGAAAAAATCAGTATTTCGGTCAGTAGAAGTCTGTGGCTAAATAGAGTCTGTGTATAAACTACAGTCATTTGTCATTCCCGCAAGTGAAGCGAGTCCGGAATCCTTCTTAAGGAACGATTCCGGACATTCATCCTTCGTAGTACTACGGAGAACAGGAGCCGGAATGACAGTGTTTTCAATGCTTTCCGGATACCGGATCAAGTCCGGCATGACGACAAAAAGACATTTATACACAGACACTAATTAA
>CAZXDE010000122.1:1513-4516 GCA_964639515.1 uncultured Thermodesulfovibrio sp. | reverse complement strand
TTTGAATGAAAGGGAAAGGCCATAATATTAAATACTGCTACCAACACCCAGATATAGACCGAGGTCTTTGGATTACTCCTTGCTATTCTCTTGTGAATAAGCATATGAAAGTGCACCCTGTCCGGCTCAAATGCTGAAAGACCCCGCTTGAATTTCTTCCTGTAGATTGAGAAAAAGACCTCAAATATCGGATACGCAAGTATCACCAGGGGAAACCAGGGTGATATGCCGGGATTCCTCTTTACAAGGAGTATGGATATCTCGGCAAGTATAAACCCGATTAAATAGGCCCCGCCGTCTCCAAGAAATATTCTGCCCCTCGGAAAATTCCATACAAAAAAACCTCCTATCGCAACTATCAGGACAGTACATGCCCCCAACATCAATTGATCTCCGTAAAGATATGATGCCGCTGCAAACGATAACAGGATTATAACCGACACCCCGGACGCAAGGCCGTTAAATCCGTCTATTATGTTAATGGCATTGGATAGCCCGGTTACGGCGATTATGGTGAAAGGTACTGCCATCCATAACGGCAACCTCATCACACCTATATCATAAACAATACTACCCATCAGAACCATACCCACTACGGCACCTACCATTATTACTGAAAGCCTCAAACCCGGACTGATATTTGACGTCATATCTTCATAAAACCCTATTATAAATGCCGGCAGCGCAGACAGGGCAAGGTACTCCCCCTCTTTCCCAAACATACTCAAACCAATTATTAATGCAACAACTATTCCCAACCCTCCGGCCCTCGGGGTCGGAACATCATGGAATCTCTGAGGCTTGTCAGTATCTGCATGGTCAATACAGAATGAGCGGATGCGGGAGTTCTTTATTACTATAAACTGGATTAGAAAGGATGCAAAAAACGGCAAGGTAGTTAGCAGTAGGATATGGTTCATAATTTTCTATTTTATAGGGGAATGCCCTCATTTGTCCTGCATTTGCTGTAATCCTGTAATCCCCGGACATACCACCATTTGGTATATCCAATGCCCTGCATGAGGATATCAATACAGAAAGACTTTTGTCTACACCTAATCGTAAAAAATTGGTTCGATTTTGTAAAAAATGGCCGAGTCACTCTATCTCAGCAATTTAAAGTATCTCAATCCAGCAACATAAGTCAAGGGTCAGGACTGCTTAAAACTTGGAACTATCCTCTTGATTTCAGGGATTACATCATCAACGGAATTGCTCTCAACGATATGCCTGAGTCTTGAAATGTGTTGACTGAGCTCAACCATTGAAGGGACATTCTGTGGAAGGGCTATTCTCAATTTATCATGGAAAGTGGGAATTATCTTTTCCGATTCATCAAATAGCTCCTCACACAGTTTGTCCCCCGGCCTCAGACCTGTAAACTCAATCTTTATATCTTCATACGGGATAAACCCTGAGAGCCTTATCAGGTTCTCTGCGAAATCAACAATCCTTACCGGCTCACCCATGTCAAGGACGAAAATCTCCCCCCCCTTGCCTGCCGAAGCAGCAATCAGGACAAGCTGTACGGCCTCCGGTATGAGCATAAAAAACCTTTTTATCTCGGGGTGCGTTACAGTCAGTGGGCCGCCCTGTTTTAACTGCTCTTTAAAGATATGGACAACGCTTCCATTGCTTCCAAGCACATTTCCGAATCTCACGGTTGTGAATCTTGTAGAGCTATTGGAATTCATGTTAATCCCCAACAATTCAGCCACCCGCTTTGATGCACCCATTATGTTTGACGGATTGACCGCCTTGTCTGTAGATATCATCACAAAGCTCTCTGTATCGTGTCTTGCTGCAGCCTCAAGGAGGTTTTTTGTGCCAAAAATGTTATTCTTTACAGCCTCAAGCGGATTGTTTTCCATCAGGGGCACATGCTTGTGCGCTGCGGCATGAAAAACAATATCCGGTTTGTGTTTTGAAAAAAGGTGTTCAAGGCTCACGGTATCGCCTATATCCATGACAACAGGAAATATCCTTGCCCCCTGTTTTTTCTTCTTCAGTTCAAGGTCTATCTGAAACAGGCCGTTTTCATACCTGTCCAGTAATACCAGACTTGAAGGCCTGTATTCGATTATCTGCCTGCAGAGTTCCGAACCAATTGAGCCGCCGGCACCTGTCACAAATACGGACTTGCCCTCAACATAGTCTTCCACTGACTGTATCCTTGTTTTTACGGGCTCTCTCTGCAAAAGGTCTTCAAGCGAGAGCGGTTTTATCTGCGAAACAGAGACATTACAGTCAAGGATATTGTTCAGTCCCGGTAAAGTCCGGATGGGTAAGTTGAAAGGCTTGCAAAGTTCATAAATCTCATTGATCGTCTTATGATCCACAGAAGGCATGGAGATCAGAATCTCCTCAGGTTTATATTTTTCAATGGCCTCGCCAATCATGCTTCTTGGCCCGAAAATAGGGATTCCATGAATTGAAAGCCCTTTTTTGTAGGGATCGTCATCGATAAAAGCAATAGGCTCATATGCATACCTGGGGTTATTCTTCATATCCCTTACAATCATCTCTCCGGCATCTCCAGCACCGATCAGGAGAGTCTTTTTACCCGAAGTCTCAGACTGCAAATATTCCCTGAGGCCCCTCACAAGAAGTCTGCTCCCACCTGAAATCATTATCAGTAACAACCAGTCCAGTGCATATATTGAACGCGGATAAGATATATCTCCAATCAAATACCTGACAACCAAGACAAAAACAATGCTTCCTAATGTGACGGACTTCACGATCCTGGTCAGATCACGAATACTTGAATAACGCCAAAGGGCTTTATAAAGACCGGACTGAATATAAAATACAAGGCGGATCAGCAAGAGGAGGGGCAGATAATAGAGGTAACGTCTGAAATCCGGAGGCAACAGGATAGAGTCGAACCTGAGGATAAAGGCAAGATAATTTGCCATAACAACCTGCAGGAGATGAATAAAAATAACAATAACATACCTGTTTTTCATTAATTAAACCCTTGATTGCCTGATAAATATAAGA
>CAZXDE010000122.1:0-1413 GCA_964639515.1 uncultured Thermodesulfovibrio sp. | reverse complement strand
GGCGGAGAAGGTAACCTTAATTCCTTAAGGCCGGAAAGCCCGGCATGATAACTCGCGGCAATCTCCCGGCGTCTCTCTATCCGCTCACCCAGTTCAGGCAGCTTGAAATCAAGAATGGCTGCATGGAGGTTATCCATACGGCAATTAAGTCCCCAGAGGTTTATGTCCGTTCCCTTTCCCCTACCGTGATTTCTGAGCATTCCGACCTTTTCTGCAAATGCCTCGTCATCGGTAACAACTGCCCCGGCATCTCCGAATGTCCCTAAAAGCTTTGCAGGATAAAAACTGAAACACCCGGTCAGTCCAAAAGTCCCGGCCCCCCTACCCTTATAAGTAGCTCCAAGGGCTTGGGCAGCGTCTTCAATAACTGCAAGATTATATTTTTCGACAATACTTACCAGTTTATCCATCTTGCTGCATATCCTGCCATTGAGATGAACGGGGATTATGGCCTTTGTTTTTGGTGTAATGGCAGACTCTACGAGGTCCACGTTCATATTATGGTCATCGGCAATATCCACAAAAACAGTCTTTGCTCCCAGGAGTTTAATAACTTCAATGGTTGCCACAAAAGTATGGGAAACTGAAATAACCTCATCCCCGGGGCCTACACCGGCAGCATAAAGGGACAGGAGCATGGCATCCGTACAGCAACTGACTCCAACTGCAAATTTACTACCCACAAATTCCGCAAACTTCTCTTCAAACCTTCCAAGGTCCTCACCAAGGATAAAGGCCCCCCGGGAAAGGACACTCCTGATTATTTCAGTATACTCTTCCTCATGGGCATTGAACTGCAGCGGATAATCAAAAAATTTAACCTTCCACTGCATTGTCATATCCCCTTTATTGAATCCAGAATGGTTTCATACACCTTTTGCGGAGTAAGCCCATGATGTTCTCTCAGAAAATCCTGATTACCGACAAGGCTCCTGTCCAACCCTTCTCTGATGCCAAACCGCTTAAAGACTCCACAGTATCCACTCTCTGCAAGCACTTCGGAGACTGCCGAGCCAAGTCCTCCACTGATATTGTGTTCCTCTATGGAGACGATAGCATTATGTGTTGATGCAATCTGAAGAATAGTCTCTGTATCCAGGGGTTTAAGGGTATGAACATTGACCATTGAAGCGCTGATTCCTCTTTCGGCCAGCATATCAACAACCAGCATTCCTGTATGGACCATATCACCTGTTGCAAATATAGCAACATCCCTTCCCTCTCTCAATACCATTGCCCGGCCGATCTTCAGGTCAGGAGTTTTATTATGGATTACGGGCCCACCAGTGCTTCCCAGCCTGATATACATTGGACTGTCATATTCCAGAGAAATCTCAGCAATGGCTTTGGCCTCAAGCGGGTCGGCAGGGACGACTACCGTCATATTCGGCAGGGAAGTCATCAAAGAGAGGT
>CAZXDE010000121.1:2589-4532 GCA_964639515.1 uncultured Thermodesulfovibrio sp. | reverse complement strand
AGGCATCCTTGTTGCCGCAGCGGCCCCTGAAATTCCTGTTGTAAGACCTTACGGATACATGTCCTGTGCCGGGAGATCCTCCCATCCCGATACAGGGACCGCATGAGGCCTCGAGCATCCTCGCCCCGGCGGCTATCATATCCGACAGGGAGCCATCCCTTGCAATCATCTCATAAACCTGTTTTGACCCGGGATTTATATGAAGACTCACATGTTCTGCAATCTTTTTCCCCCGCAGGATCGATGCAACCGCCCTCATTGCCTGGTAGGAGGAGTTTGTACAGCTTCCGATACATACCTGATGGACCTTCCTGCCCGAGATATCCCTGATCCTGACAACATTGTCCGGACTATGTGGCTGGGCAGTCAGTGGCTCAAGGCTGCTCAGATCGATCTCGACAACCCCGTCATACCCGGCACCTTCGTCAGCCCTGAGTTCCGACCAGTCTTCTTCTCTGCCCTGTGCCCTGAGGAAGTGCGCTGTTTTTTTATCAGACGGGAAGACGGATGTGGTAGCACCGAGTTCCGCTCCCATGTTTGTAATGGTTGCCCTTTCTGTGACATTGAGGTCAGAGACCCCTGGGCCGCCATACTCAAAAATCTTTCCCACTCCACCCTTGACTGTAAGCTGCCTCAGGAGTTCAAGGATGACTTCCATGGCCGTAGCCCAGGGCCGCCTGAGCCTGCCGGTAAGCCTGACAAGTACAACTTCCGGCATCTTTATCTCAAAGGGCATCCCTGCCATAGCCGTAGCGGCATCAAGCCCGCCAACTCCGATGGCAATCATACCCATGCCGCCGTTTGTTGGTGTATGGCTGTCGGTTCCAAGGGCAATCCAGCCCGGGCTTGCAAACCTCTCAAGATTGACCTGATGGCATATACCGTTGCCGGGCTTTGAAAACCAGGCGCCGAACTTCGCTGCTGCGGTCTGCAGGAAAAGGTGGTCGTCCGGATTCATATGGTTGGACTGGATCATGTTATGGTCAACATAGCTTACCGCAAGGGGACCCTTTACCCTTTTAAGCCCCATAGCCTCAAACTGGAGCCAGGCCATGGTGCCTGTGGCATCCTGTGTATAGACTTCATCCACTCTCAGGGAGACAGTTTCACCCTTTTTAAGCTCACCCTTTACCAGGTGAGATTCAAATATCTTCCGTACAATATTTTTCCCCACAACTTCCTCCGTAAAAAGAATTTTCCGTTGTCTAAATGAGTTAAAAATGCTATACTTAGCGTAAGTTTTGTGTCGGGCCGGTCTATTTTAACACTTGGATGCATATTATGACCATGTGCCGGTCTAAAAGATACCGATAATTTCAAAAAGATACTTTAAATTTCAAAGGAGGTTTCAGGTGAAAAAATTTGGTTTTTTAATCCCCTTGACGGTGGTCTTAACGGTCTTGTTTATCTCGCCGGTCAGTACCTATGCACTTGGTCTTGAGGTGGCGGCAGGATACTGGAATCAGGCCCCATCAGGTGATCTGCAGTACAGTAGTAATGACTTGGTTGAAAACAACCTTGATCTTAAGGAAAACCTCAAGTATGACAGCAAGGCCAGAGCCTATATCCGGGTAAAGGCTGACCTGCCCCTCTTTCTTCCGAATATCTACTTCATGGCAACCCCGATGAAGTATGAAGGCCAGGGGTCCAAGGATTTCAACTTTAAATTCGGAGATAAAACGTTTAATGGATCAGGTCCGTTTAATTCAGTGCTGAAGGCGGACCAATATGACATTGCGGTTTATTATTCCCTGCCCTTTCTCAACACTGCCACTGCCGGCAGTCTCAATGTGGAATTGGGGTTAAACCTTAGGATTATTGACTTTGAAGCAAAGATTAGCCAGGGAATCAAGTCGGAATCTGTAAACTATACCCTTCCGATCCCCATGGTCTATGCCGGAGTTCAGTTAAAGCCTGTTGATTTGTTCAGCATTGAGGCAGAG
>CAZXDE010000121.1:1318-2489 GCA_964639515.1 uncultured Thermodesulfovibrio sp. | reverse complement strand
GGTTTTAGGGTAGGGGAATGGCTAAAAAGGGCAAACACAGGAACAGGAAGCAAAAGGTTTCAGCCAGGAAAAGCAAAACCCCTGTTATCTGGATTGTCTTTGCCCTTTCAGTGCTCATACTTGTACTGGCTGTCTCCGGCAAAATCCCCTTTACCAACTCGCAAAAAAAAGATGGAAAATCCTTTCATGTAAAAGGGGGAGAGACGCGTCCTGTAATAGACCCTTCAATGTTTACAGGTCTGACCCGTGCAGCCTATGCAGCAGCCCGGGAAAATCCGAAGGTTTTGGACCAGGTCTACTGCTACTGCAACTGCAGTGAGCCCCCTTTCTATCACAAGAGCCTTCTGAGCTGCTTTACAGGAAATCACGGGGCAAGTTGACTACTCTGTCAGCAGGAGGCCTTGAGGGCTTCCCGGATTTACAAGCAAGGCAAAAAAATCGAAGATGTTAAGGCAACAATAGACAGGGAATTCGGAATGTAGGCTTCAGGCCGGTCTTTGGGTGTTTGCATAAGATGTGCTGAGTAAGTGTTTTATGAGGCTGAGTCTCTCCCGGAGACTGAGTTCAAAGTAAACGTTACTCTCCATCAGGATGCCAACAATCTCTTTTGCCTCACGTGAGACCATAATAAACACACTCCTTGATTATTCTATCGGCTGTTGGAATAAAAAAATTAACTACATATATAATTAAAGCAATTATTATGCCAGTATCCTGCAATCCGGATTGAATTTAAGAGGCGCAAAAATACGTGCGCTCTTTGAACTCCGTATGGTAACATATTAGCCATGCATACATATGACATCATAAAAAAGAAGCGGGACGGCGGGTGCCTGAACAAAGAGGAGTTTCAGTTTCTTATAAAGGGATACCTCTCTGAAGAAATACCCGATTACCAGGTATCGGCGTTTTTAATGGCGTCATTCCTCAGGGGGCTCAATGATGAAGAGACCATCTCTCTTACGGATGTAATGCTCCGTACAGGACAGATACTCGACCTTACCGAGATGGATGACCCCAGGATAGACAAACACTCAACAGGTGGGGTCGGTGACAAGGTAAGCATCATCCTTGCACCCCTTGTTGCAGCTGCAGGTCTTACCGTGCCAATGATATGCGGCAGGGGCCTTGGTTACACGGGGGGCACACTCGATAAACTTGAATCCATCCC
>CAZXDE010000121.1:0-1218 GCA_964639515.1 uncultured Thermodesulfovibrio sp. | reverse complement strand
AATTCACTTGAAATCAAGGAGTGTATAAATGCACTGAAAGGCAGGGCGGATAAGGAACTTATTGAAGTAACCCTCACTCTCGGGGCATGGATGCTTTATCTCGCTGACTGGGTGGAAAAGGCCGTTGACAACCCCAGGACAGTGGTTCCGCGGATTACGTCTATAGATGAAGGAGCACTTTCAGAGAAACGTGTGGAGCTTGAAGAGCTGATAGACTCGGGAAAGGCCCTTGAAAGCTTTATGGAGTTTGTAGAGCGACAGGGGGGCAATTCCGAGATAGTTGCAAACCCTGCTTTATTGCCTGGGGCTGCTCATATAAAGCAGGTTCAGGCTGGTTCAGGTGGATACATACAAAGGGTGGATGCCGGGAAGGTGGGCACTGCCTCCATGCTCCTTGGGGCAGGCAGGCAGAGGCTTGAAGACAGGATTGACCATGGTGCAGGTATTATACTGAACAGGAAATCCGGTGCCGTTGTGCAGGAGGGAGACACTATTGCCGTCCTTCATTATAATGATGAAAGGGAAACCAACCTGGCCGAGGCATTTCAGCTTGTGAAAGATGCCTTTGAGGTAGGAGCGGAACCGCCTGAGCCAAAAAGGATGATTAAAAAGGTAATACTGTAGGCGCCTGTCAACTGTAAGGCCTGCTACAGTAGACCGTTTTCATAAAAACTGTAGTGTCCGTCTCTTGTAATAATAAAGTGATCATGGACCTTGATCCCCATTTCTTCAGATGTATTCTTAAGGCGTTTTGTCAACTCAATATCACTCTTTGATGGTTTCAGAAGACCTCCCGGATGATTATGTACGAGTATAATGCTGACGGCCTTGTGTCTCAGGGCGTATTCCAGTACCTTTCTCGGGTACACAACAGCCTGGTCGACCGTTCCCTCCTGAATAACCTCTTCCGACAGGACCTCATTCTGTGAGTTTAGATAAATAACCCTGAACTGCTCATCCCTCAGCCACCCCATTGAGACCCTGCAATACTCCACCACTGCCTCCGGAGAAGAGATCTTTACTTTATGAAATGTCCTCTCCCTTACGCAGAGTTCCATAAGTGACTGCATGAGATTAATAAGGATTGCCGTCTTCTTTCCTACTCCATCAATCTCTTCAAGCTCGTGAATCTCTGCCCCGAAAACCCCTGATATCCCTTTAAACCTTTTAAGGAGTGCCTTTGCAACGGGTTTTCTGTCTTTCCGTGCAACACCATAA
>CAZXDE010000120.1:0-4558 GCA_964639515.1 uncultured Thermodesulfovibrio sp. | reverse complement strand
TGAGCCCTCTTTCACGGCCCTGAAAACAGCCCATTTTGAGGCAAAGGATATTCCCATTCCTGCCTGTACCATCTGGATTATCAGCTCCGGATTGCCGATGGTCATGGATACCTTTATATCTTTTGGGTCTATACTGTTGGTTTGAAGAAACGTGTCTATAAATTCCCTCATGCCTGAACCCTTTTCAGGCATGAGGAACGGTTGTGTAATGAGATGTCCGGGGCTTATGGACTTCTCTCCAGTCAGCGGATTATCGTCGGATGCAATCAGCACAATCTCATCCTCTGCTATCACCTCTGAAAATACCATTGTATCTTTTATGTTGCCTTCAACCATGCCTATATCTATTGTGCCCTCATTCAGGATATCGATTATTTTTTCGGTGTTTGAGACCGAGACCTCTATACTGACTTCAGGATATTTTTTCAGGAAATCATAAAATACCTGTGAAAGCAGGTAAGTTGCCACGGTCGGACTTGCCCCGATACGCAATAACCCCTTTACCTTCCTGACGGTAGTGTAAACTTCATTTTCCATGCTCCTGTAGAGATCGAGAATGCTCTTGGCATGTTCGTAAAAAACCTTTCCGGCTGGTGTCAGGGAAATGGTTTTGGGATGCCTGTTGATGAGTTTTGTTCCCATGTCATCTTCGAGGTTTTTTATGAGATGGCTCATTGCAGACTGGGTTATGAATTTTGCCTCAGCCGCCCGGGAAAAACTCTTCATCTCGGCAAGGAGGCAGAATGCCTTTAATCTGTGGTCTTCCATAAGGTTTTATTGTAAAGGGTCGGGGAGATATTTTCAATGAATGCCTTCCACTCTTACAGCAGTGAATTTGTAGCTGTACGTATCCGTGTGTGTATCTCTTGCACCACCTGTGAGTACGTTAACCGGAATTTCAGAGAGGTGAAATGCTGCAAAGGCCGTTCCTGAACGTATTGCAGTATCTAACCTCAGGTTCATAACGATTGTCCCCCTTCGTGAACTTATTATTACCTTTTGTCCATTCTTGAGGTTTAACCGTTCAGTATCGCCGGGGTTCATGTCAAGAAATTCCTCTCTTCCGGTTGCTGTCTCCGTTCGTCCGGTCTGGGCAGCATTGTTGAAATGGTAGAGCCTTCTGCCGGTAATGAGTATCAGAGGGTATTCTTCAGAGACTTTTTCCGAAGGTTCATGGTAGGGGATTGCGTAGAAGGAGGCCCGTCCTCCGGGGAACCCGTTTATGTACAGTCGCTCTGTACCGGGATGTGACTCGTTTGTGCACGGCCATTGCAGTCCGTTTGCCCCAAGTCTCCTGTGGGATATCCCCCGGAAGTGATAAGTAAGGGATGCTATTTCGTCATATACTTCTGCCGGGGAGCTGAAGTCGGATGTCAGTCCGAGCATGTTTGAGATTTCCTGAAATATCCGCCAGTCCGCCTTTGCAGACCCAACCGGGGTAACTGCCTGCCTCAGGAGTCTTACCCGCCTTTCCGTATTCGTGAATGTACCGTCCTTTTCTGCAAATGATGCTGCGGGCAGGACGACATGGGCATGTTGGGCCGTCTTTGTGAGAAAGAGGTCCTGGTATACCATAAACTCAAGTGATTTCAGGGCTTTTTTTATGTTTGTTGAATCACCATGCGTCTGTGCCGGGTCCTCTCCCCAGATATATAGTGCCTTTATCGTGCCTTCCCTTGCAGCCTCCATCATCCGGACCGAGTTTCTGCCTTCCCATGCAGGAACCGGCCTTCCCCATGTTTCTGAAAAGCTTCTTCGGACACCTCTGTCTGCAATAGGCTGGTATCCCGGAAGCACGTTGGGAAGGCATCCCATGTCGCTGGCCCCCTGGACGTTGTTCTGTCCCCTGAGGCACAAAACCCCTGTTCCGGGCAAGCCTGTATTTCCCGTGGCAAGGGCCAGGTTTATCAGTGCAAGCATAGCCTCTGTGCCGTACTCATGTTCGTCAATTCCAAGGCCGCTGATGATAATGGAGCGTCTGCTGCTTCCATAAACCCTTGCAGCCTTTCTGATGAGTTTTTCCGGCACCCCTGTAATATCCGCCACTTCCTGAAGCGAGAGGGAGAAGGCGGTCTCCCTGACCCCTTCCCACCCGGTTGTATTATTTTTTATAAATTCCTTATAGAAAAGCCTTTCCTCTATTATCACCCTGAGCATACCGTTAAAGAGGGCCGTATTTGTGCCGGGTATCAACTGGAGATGGAAGTCAGCCTCATCTACGAGCGGGATTCTTCGGGGGTCTATTACCATCAGCCTTGCCCCTCTCGTGCGTGCCCACTTGATATGAAGGGCGGATACAGGATGTGCCTCCGTGGTATTTGAGCCGGCAACGAGTATGACGTCCGAGTGCCTGAGGTCGACAAGGCTGGAGGTGGAGGCACTGATACCCAGTGCCACCTTGAGTGCTGCTGCTGCCGGTGCATGACAGAGCCTTGCACAGTTGTCGATATTGTTTGTCCCTATCGCCGCCCTCATCATTCTCTGAAACATGTAGTTGTCTTCGTTTGTGGCCCTTGCCGATCCAATGCCCCCGATGGCCTGTACGCCGTATCTCTCTTTTATCTCCCCGAGTTTTTCAACTATCAGTGAGAGGGCCTCATGCCAGGATATTTCGTCAAATCCCGTCCCTGATCGTATAAGCGGGGTCCTGATCCTGTCCGGATGGTGAATAAAAGCATAGCCGAACCTGCCCTTTACGCAGAGGTTTCCTTCTCCTACGGGGTCAAGACTGTCTGATGTAATGCCTGTTACTTTGTTATCTTTGACATCAAGGTAGATACTGCACCCCGTGGCGCAATAGGGGCATACACTCTTTACCCTCCGGTCGGGCTTTTCCCTGTGAATCTCGACTATGGCCCCGGTGGGACATATTACTGCACACTGTCCGCACCGTTCGCATTTCCCGTCAAAGATTATCCCTTCAATATCCGGTGACAATGCGGGATGTCGAAGTGCTCCGACCTTTCTGATCTCGGTACAGAGTCTTGTGCATTTCAAACAGCGTATGCACTTGTCGAGGTTTATCCTTAGCTTGTTTTCAAAAACCTCTTCCCGGGGGTTTTCCGTTGAGTTGAAAACAGGTCTTTCAAGACCCACGGCCTCGGCCAAAGCAAGAAGGCCGCAGAACTCGTACTGCCGACACTCGGCACAATTCCCCTTGTGCCGCCTGATTATTGCCGTTACACGTCTCTTGCGGGCCTTTCTTGACTTCCCGGAATCTGTCTCAACAACCATGCCGGGCGCTGCCTTTGTTTCACATGCGGCCCTGAGTCTGCCGTCTATTTCTACGAGACATACCTTGCAATGACCTGAAACGGTCAGGAGCGGATCGTGGCACAGGGTGGGTATGAAGATGCGGTTTCTGTTTGCGGTCTGAAGGACTGTTTCGCCGGGAAGGACTTCGGTTGTCTTACCGTTAAGTACGATTGTTCTGTTTTTCTTGTTCGATGTATCCATGCAGGGCCTCCATAAGCTGAAGCCCAGGCGGACGGCTTCGTGATTATATGGAGGCTCCCCGATGGTTTATCCATCTTACTTCCGCCAGTAGCCTTGAAAAGTTTAGTTCCAGTGATAAACGGTTGTTGGGAGCGATATGATAGACTCTTCACTCATTCTCGTCCCGGCATCCTGCCGGGGCTCCGAGGCACTTTTATCCTGCAATAAATGCGGATAAAACTGAAAACCGTTCAGAGTCTATCATATCGCTCCTTTCCCATAATTCAGGCTTTTTATCGCTGGATCCGGGAAAAGAGTTAATTGTAATAAAAACCTTGACGCAAGTCCAATTCAAAAAATTCATCAGATCAATGAAACAAATCAATTTGACTTTTCACTGAGATAAGTCTTATTTTTACCTGATGGCTATGAAGAAGAGACGCCTGGTTGTTGCATCAACCAGCAGTACACAGAACTCAGGCCTCTTTGAGGTCCTGCTCCCTGCGTATGAGCAATCCTCCATGTATAATGTCAAGGTTGAGGTTGTTGCAGTAGGTACGGGCAAGGCGATAAGGGTTGCAAAGAGGGGGGAGGCTGACCTGCTCTTTGTCCATGACCCTTTCAGGGAGGTGAAGTTTGTTGAGGGGGGCTATGGTGTCAACAGGAGGGCTGTTATGCACAACGATTTTGTGATAGCCGGCCCCGGAGATGACCCGGCAGGGATAGAGGGGGTAAGTAGTGCGTCGGAGGCGTTTGAGCATATTGCCGAATCCGTTGCTCCCTTTGTCTCAAGAGGGGATGATTCAGGGACAAACATGAAGGAGCTTGATATATGGGAAGATGCGGGTATTAATCCCAGAGGCAAGGGGTGGTATTTTGAGACAGGGGCGAAGATGGGAGATACCCTGATTGCTGCAGACCGGAAGAGGGCTTATACTCTTACTGATGCAGGGACGTTTATTAATTATAAGTCAAGGATTGAATTGATGGTCCTTTTTAAAGGTGATGCTGTTCTTAAAAATCAATACAGCGTAATTGCCGTCAATCCTGACAGGTTTCCCCTTGTCAGGTACAGGGAGGCCATGGACTTCATCGCCTTTGTGACCTCTGCCGGGGGGCAGAA
>CAZXDE010000119.1:0-4614 GCA_964639515.1 uncultured Thermodesulfovibrio sp. | reverse complement strand
GTTTGCAATTTAACATAATATAAATTATCAGACGTTACATATTAACATTCCATGTTGATAACCTGTTACTAAGCATGTGTAAATCAGCGCTAAATGCCGGAATCTGCTAAGGATGTTCGGTTTTGTATAAGTTTTAGGCAGGCAGAAAACTCTTATAAATCAAGAGGTTATTTCTCTTTATAAGGGTATTCCGAGGAGACCGTCCTGAAAGCCTTCTGAAATCCAGATACTTACAGGCTTACCCTGCTGACAGTGCGTATTGGCAAAGTAAACGTTGAGATAATTCTCTGATTTGCCCGTATACAAGCCATTCCGGAGCCTCTTCTCACAGATCACATTCAGGGATCCGCCTATCTGGGCATGCCTGTAGGCCTTTCTCTTGTCAATGTCAATCGTTTTAAGCGCCTGCGCCCGTGCCTTTCTGGTTTCCGGGCTTACCTGGGCGGACATGCCCGCTGACAGCGTTCCAGGCCTGTCTGAATATGGAAAGATGTGGAGATATGAAAAAGGTAGCTCTTTAACCAGGCTGTTTGTATTCAGAAACTCCGTTTCACCTTCACCGGGAAAACCCACAATAATATCCGTTCCTACAGCAATCCCCGGAAATCTCTCAAGTACTTCTTGAACTTTATTGATATAATACTGCCTGCTGTAAGGCCTTTTCATCTGTTTGAGAATAAGATCATCACCGCTCTGCAAAGGTATATGCAGGTGTGGGCAGACCCTTTTATCCGAGAGGAGCTCCAATAGATGGTCATCTATCTCGTTAGCCTCTATAGAGCTCAGCCGTATCCGCGTCTTGTCTGTACAAGTCAGTATCTTATCAAGTAAATATGAAAGTGATACTTTAGGTTCAAGGTCATATCCGTAATGACCGATATGAATTCCTGTAAGCACCACCTCGGCAAAACCATTGCTTTCAAGCATGCTTATCTCTCCTGTAATCTCCTCCACAGGCCTGCTCCTGGAGTGCCCCCTTGCCTTCGGAATTGTGCAGTATGAACATGCATAATTACAGCCATCCTGTATCTTCACAAAGGGACGGGAGCGATCCCGGAAGTAACTTAGAGAAATGGTGTCAGTATCAATACCCAACATTTTGATAATATTGGTTTTTTCCTGGTTACCGACAACCTTTAAATCAGGAGAGATGGCACTTATTTCATCAGCTCTTATTTCTGAATAACAACCTGTTACAAGCACCCTGGCCCCTGTTTTCAGTGCCCTTCTGATTATCTGACGAGACTGGTAATCACTCTTTGCAGTTACAGTGCAGGTATTTATGATACATATATCAGGAGAGTCCTTGAGGGTTACAATCGAGTGACCGGAACCGACGGCAGCATGCTTTATGTAGTTGCTTTCAGCCTGATTTGTCTTGCAGCCCAGGGTTAGTACAGCGATTTTCATAATTGACAATTGGCGATTGACGATTGCATATTGAAGAAGATGAGAATTTCTGATATATCAGTCATAAACCGTCAACCGGCACTCCCTCCAGGGAATGTCTCTGCCCCTTTAATATTCTTACCTTTAAAAGCATGCCGGGAATAACATGGCGGGCGGGCAGGATATTGACAATCTTGTTGGTCCTTGTCCTGCCGGTCATTTTTTCAGGGTTGGATTCACTCGGACCTTCAACAAGAACTTCCTGTATGGTGTTTTGGAGGGCCCTGTTCCTTTCCCCTGTAATCCGATCCTGAAGGCTGAGAATTTGCGAGAGTCTTTCAGCCCCGACCTCATCCGGCAGATGTCCGTCCATCTCAGCCGCCCTTGTCATTGGCCTTAGAGAGTATTTGAAGGCATATATGCCATCAAACCTTATCTCGTTCAGGGCTGATACAGTGGCTTTATGGTCATTCTCTGTCTCACCGGGAAAACCCGCAATGATGTCCGTGGTTATTGCTATATCTGGAATGGCCTTACGGAGCCCCTCTGTCTTTCTGAGGTACTCGTCAAATGTGTACTTCCTGTTCATATGTTTCAATATCCTGTCAGACCCTGACTGAAGTGGCAGGTGTATATGTTCACATACTTTTTTAAGGTCTCTCATTGCCAGGATGAGCTCTTCTTCAAGGTCTTTTGGGTGGGAAGTAACGAACCTTATCCTCTCTATACCCTCAATATCGTTGATAAATCGCAGTAATTCAGGAAATGACACCTCTCCCCTGTAGGAGTTAACATTCTGTCCAAGAAGGGTTATCTCCTTAAAACCCTTAGCAGCAAGCCCCTTGATTTCACTCAGGATATTATCCACCGGCCTGGACCTCTCCCTGCCGCGTGTATAGGGGACAACACAGTATGAGCAGAAATTGTTGCACCCGTACATTATATTTATCCATGCCTTAACAGAGCCATTGCGTTCAGCCGGGAGATCTTTTTGGGCAAGCTCGGGATTGTCCCCTGTAAATATACCCTTTCTGCCAAGTAGGGCGTCCCCTACCCTGTCTATATTCTGTGGGCCGATGACGTAATCCACATAAGGAGCCCTTTTTTTAACCCCAGCCCCCTGCTGCTGTGCTATACAACCGGCCACAGCCACCTTTAACCCCGGGTTGTCCCTCTTCATGGTTTTTGTTCTTCCGAGCAGGCTGTAAAATTTCTGCTCAGCCTTCTCTCTTATGCTGCACGTGTTAAATACTATAAGGTCTGCTTTTAAAGGGTCATCAACAGGCGCATACCCTTCCTGCCTGAGTACCCCGAGCATCCTCTCGGAGTCGTGTACATTCATCTGACAACCAAAAGTTCGTATATATACTCTCTTCATTCTCTTTCTACCTTTAAGATACCAGCTAATTATTATCACAGATATTCTGCCGTTATGGCAAGTTTCCGCATCCTTTTGTCCCTTTTCTCCAATCTATCGCTATTTCAGGGATTTTAAGCTGAATCCCTCTTTTCAGATAATGAAGTCGAGAAGGGTAAAGATGAAGACCGTGAGGCTTATGTATCCGTTCATATTGAAGAAGGCCATATTCAGCCTGCTCAGGTCGTCTTCTTTCACAAGGCGGTGCTCGTAGACAAGGAGCATTCCAACCACGATGAGACCGGAATGGAAGACAATACCAAGGTCAAATATTACTGCCGTAACGAGCAAAAGTATCCACGTCAGTATATGAAATGTCCTGGCAAGAAATAATGACCTTCTGATACCAAACCTCTGCGGAATTGATCGCAGCCCGGATTTTTTGTCAAAATCCAGATCCTGAAGGGCATAGAGTACATCAAACCCCGCAAGCCAGAATACAACCGAGAGCGCCAGGGGGATTATCTCCATATCCACGGTTCCCCTTAATGCAATCCACGCACCCACAGGTGCTCCTGCTATGGCTATACCGAGCACAACATGACTCAGCCATGTAAATCTCTTTGTGTAGGGATACAGGACGAATACGGCCAGTGCCAGAGGGGAGAGCTTCAGACAGAGGGGATTGAGACTGTAGGCTGCATAGAGAAAGATCAATGTAGAGACAAGGATAAAGATAACGGCTTCAGCTATTTTTATTGTTCCGGCCGGGATTTCACGTTGAAAAGTCCTTGGATTAAGGGCATCGACCTTTCTGTCGATAACCCTGTTGAGGCCCATTGCTGCAGACCTGCCGCTGACCATGGCCAATGTAATCCAGAGGATTTTATTCCACGACGGGATTCCCCCGGCGGCAAGCAGGGCGGAAGTAAAGGCAAACGGCAGGGCAAAGACGGAGTGGGAGAACTTGATCATCCTGAGGTAGACTGCTGCCTTTGCAAGCATATCAGGGTTTTATGTAGGCAAAACCTTCCGCCTGCCTCCTGATTAACTCAGTTACCCCTGCAGGCACAACACCGATGAATTCAGGGAGGGTTTCCTCGTTCAGACACAGGGTGCTGGAGGCACAGAGGTTTTTCAGTGAATTCCGGCATGCGAGGAATTTTACTCCCCTCCCGGCAAGTTCTTCTATTTTCTTCATCTTCTCCCCGTCTGCATACACCTCAACAGATGGTCCGTTTGACAGCACAAGGACCTCTGCACCGGCGTCTCCCACATCCCTGAGCAGGTTTGTGATATTTGCAAGGACAACATCCCATTTTAAAGTCTCATTTACATGAAAGATGACTCTTAATTTACCCATCAGGTCTTCTTCAATCCCTCCCTTGCCATTGCAATCTTGCCTGTCCTCACAAATTCCTTTATCCCAAAGGGTTTTATTAACTCAACAAAGGCTGCTATCTTCTTCTCGTCACCTGTTATCTCAAAGGTATATGTCCTGGGGCTTGAGTCAACCACGCGTCCGCGGAATATATCGACAAGCCTCAGTGCCTCAGCCTTGTCCTGCTGTTTCGGAGTAATTTTTACCAGTATCATCTCCCTTTCCACGTGGTCTACCTCGGTGAGGTCGACAACCTTTATTACGTCTATCAGTTTATTGAGCTGTTTTGTAATCTGCTCGATTATCTGGTCATCGCCTGACGTGACAATGGTCATCACCGAGAGCTGAGGGTCAATGGTCTCGTCCACGGAAAGACTTTCTATATTGTAACCACGGCCGCTGAAGAGGCCTGAAACCCTGGAGAGCACACCAAACTTATTTTCAACAAGTACGCTTATTGTATGTCGCATATCCTACCCCCTATTTA
>CAZXDE010000118.1:3099-4656 GCA_964639515.1 uncultured Thermodesulfovibrio sp. | reverse complement strand
CGCCTTTTAACGGTTTTGTGAGTGAATGGCTGACGCTCCAGACCATGCTCCAGAGTGCATCCCTGCAATCCATACCCGTCAAGATCACTTTTGCCCTGTCCGGCGCCGCTCTGGCGCTGACTGCGGGCCTGGCGGTTACCTGCTTTGTCAAGGCATTTGCCATGAGTTTTCTGGGGATGGGCAGGTCGGAATCAAGCCGGAGGCCGGTCGAATTACCATGGTCGATGAGAAGCGCAATGGGATTCCTGGCATTCATGTGCATTGTCTTAGGCATCTTCCCTACTTACGTCATACCGGTACTGGACAGGACCGTCACCCCCATTGTCCATAAAAGTGCGGCGGATGCATTGGTGCCGCCGTTCTTTACAGTGGGCCGCGGGAATAAAAAGTTCGACAGGGCCTTTGTCTCCGATTTTCACAAGATAGGAGCCCAGGTGGGAAGTGACGTGCTTCCCGGAAGGGGCCTGGTGGTCCTGCACAGGGGCGGCAAGCGCAATCCCGTGGTTTTTGCCATGTCGACATCCTATACCTTTGTCGTGCTGCTTTTATTGCTCGGGGCAACCCTGTTAATGCTTGCGATACTGGTGCGCAGGCGTAAAGTGAGGTATCAGCCCGCATGGGACGGGGGGTTGCGAAGATTGCCCTCCCACATGACATACACTGCTACGGGTTTTTCCAATCCCGTACGGGTAATCTTTAGTGCGGTCTTCCATCCGACGGTAACCACAAAAACCAGGGAGGCTGTGGCGGAACACTTCAGGACAGCCATTACGAAGGAAAGAAGAGAGGTTCATATAACGGAACGCCTGATTCTGCAACCCATGGTTTCAATGCTCAGGACCGTATCGGGCCGGATAGCGAAAATGCACAGCGGCAGTGTAAACATCTATGCAATGTATGTTATCATCACTCTAATTCTTCTTCTGATAGGAGGACAATCCTTTTGAAGACCATCCCGGGGAGGCCTTATATGCAGATGACCTATAATGAACTTAAAGATCAGCTACTGATGCTTATTGATGAGTCTTCCGCTATGGAAAGTGTCTCTGAATGTCCCTGTGATGAACTCAGGGAAAAAATCCTCAATAACCGGTTCAACCTTGTTGTGGTTGGTCAGTTCAAGAGGGGCAAGACCACATTCATAAACGCCCTCCTTGGCGCAGACCTGCTGCCCACTGCCGTAGTTCCGCTTACCTCTATCGTTACGGTTATAGAATACGGGCAGAAGGTTCATGTGAAGGTTGTTTTCAATGACGGCCATTCCGGAGAAGTCCCTCCCGATAAACTACCTGAGTATGTGACGGAGAAGGGCAATCCCCGTAACGTCAAGGATCTTGCCGAGGTTATAATCAGATACCCGTCAGAGTATCTGAAGGACGGTGTAAGGCTTATCGATACCCCGGGGGTGGGTTCCGTATACCAGCATAACACGGATATTGCCTACGAGTACCTTCCACGGTCCGATGCAACCGTGTTTTTAATCTCGGTGGATCAGCCCCTCAGTAAGGCGGAGGTGGATTTTCTCCGGGATGTAAAGGGGTACTCAGAGCGGATTTT
>CAZXDE010000118.1:0-2999 GCA_964639515.1 uncultured Thermodesulfovibrio sp. | reverse complement strand
CTTTCCGAGTCGGTACTCAGGTCGGAACTTCAATTGAAGAGCCTTCAGACCCCGCTTGAGGAGATAGAGAGGAAACTCCGGGCCTTTGAGGAGAAGAGGCAGGAAATTGAGGCAGAAAAACGGGACTTCGAGATACTCCTTGAGGGTGAGACAAAGAGGATAGTCGATAGTCTTCTCGATCCCGACCTGCAGAGGGTAAAGGAGGAACTTCAGGAGAGACTGATGTCGGAGTTTGAAGAGTGTTACAACCGAAACACAAGCCTTGCACCGGGCAAGCTCCGCAAGACCCTCGAAGAGTTCATTTCCCACGCCTTACGGGAGTACTATACGGTCTTCAGAAAGAACGAGGATACAAAGATATCCATGGCCTTTGAGCAGGTTGCCGAGAGGTTCATAAAGAAGATAAACAGCATAGTGGATGAACTGATGCATTACTCCTCTGAACTGTTCTCCGTGAAGTTTGAATCCTTTAGCGCCGAGGCCCTCTGGAGCATACACGCGTCATTTTATTACAGGTTTAAGGACGAGCCCCTGATGATTGAGGTACTCGGAGATGCCCTCACATTGCTGATGCCGAGGTTTCTGAGTAAACGAATAGTCCACAGGAATATGAAAAAATACCTTCTTGAGATGATCGATCGCCAGGCAGGCAGGATCAGGTGGAGCTTTGTTGAAAGGCTGCAGAAGAGCCGTCTGGAGTTCCGCTGGCAGATGCTTGGGAGGATTGATGAGGCCATAAAGGGAATCAGGGAGGCCGTCCAAAAGGGTATCGAGAGCAGGAAGAGGGGTGCTGAGGAGGCAAAAAGGCAGGAAAAAGAAGTGGGGGACGAACTTGACAGGCTCTACAGCCTTCGAGACAGCGCACTAAGGATAAAAGAACAGGCAGGAGGAGGTTAAAAACTCCTTTTCCCCCATCTGTCATTCCGGTTTCTTTTGTAGTAAGTAATTATAAGTGCTGAGTGCTGCCTTTGCTCCTTCACCTGCTGCCACAATGATCTGTTTTTCCGGCACATTGGTGACATCACCGGCAGCAAATATTCCTTCCACACTTGTCTTGCATTCACAGGCTACTGCTATTTCTTGTAAGTGATTAAGTCTTACTAAACCTTTTGCAAATTCGCTATTGGGCTTTAAAAATTTAGGGGACGTTATTGACTACGTTGACTAACTATTCCCTTCTTTCCTCGACTGCCTTCTAAAATTCCAGCTTCGTAAATAGTTGTGGTATTTGTACAAAAATACTGCTAAACTTATTCATAGGGATGCCTCCTTTAGTTTTCTTTTCAATAAAAAGTTTGCCTGGTTGAGGCTACCTCCTTACATACTTGCATTTTTTGTTTTGGATAGAGGTGAAACATTAGAATGAAAAAATGAAGGAGGGGGATAATGAAAGGACTGCTTACATTATTAGCCGGGCTGGTCATAACAGCTATGATCAATTTTTCCGTGGCTCATGCAGCGGTTACCTGGCCTGCGGAATGCCAGACAGATTTGCTGCCGGGCAATAACCAGCAATCCCCCGAAGGTCAACTGATTTTAACGTGTGTACCGGATAACTGGAATGGGCAATTAGTGATTTATGCTCATGGTTACGTACCCGTACAGATGCCTCTGGCACTACCTGCTGACGAACTTACTTTGCCCGATGGCCAGACAATACCCGAAATACTGTTGTCATCCGGGTTTGCTTTTGCTACAAGTAGTTACCATAAGAACGGATATGCTGTTGAACAGGCCGGGGAAGACCTAAATGAGCTTGTTGAGTATTTTAAAACCTCGGTTGCTCCTTCTCCGGTGCATCATGTATTCGTAACCGGGGCCTCAGAGGGGGGATTGATAGCAACGATGCTGCTGGAACGCTATCCGCAAATATATTATGGTGGTCTTGCCCTATGTGGCCCGGTTGGCGGAGCACCCTACCAGATTAAGTATCTGGGTGATTTCAGGGTAGTTTTCGACTATTTCTTCCCGGGGGTATTTCCCTTTGGGATGGCTGATGTGCCAGAGGATGCCTATCTTGATTGGCAGGATTTTTACGTCCCTGCCATAACCAGTGCGATTGAATCGGATCCCGTTGCCACTAAACAACTTTTCAATGTAACCCGCGCAGCCATAGATCCGCGGGATTCGGATTCTTATGTCACAACTGCTCTCAGAGTTTTGTTCTATAGCATCTGGGCAACTAACGATATGATAGACGTAGCAGGTGGACAGCCGTATGGGAATTCTTTTACGTGGTATCGTGGTTCGGCTGATGATTTTGCGCTGAATGCCGCTGTGGAGAGGGTAAGGGCTGATTCAGCGGCAAGAACTTATCTGAACCTCTTCTACCAAACGACGGGTAAATTGCAACGACAGCTTGTGACCTTACACACCACAGAAGACGGATTGGTACCCTTCAGGCACGAGTTAAAATACCTTAGCCTGGCGCTTTTCGCTGGTCGTATTCGATATCTGACTGTTCTGCCCGTATTCCGCTATGGCCACTGTAACTTTACTAAACAGGAAGTACTCGGGGCCTTTGCGCTTATGGTGCTGCGGTCTACAGGACAATTAGACCCCGGCCTCAAGTCATACCTTTTGTCTCAGCAAGACTTTTTTCGGTAGACGAGGATGGAGAACACATTTCAGGTTTAACATTGCTCCGACAGTGATAACAGGATGGCAACTATGATGAGTAGAATTCATAGCCTGTAATTTAAGCAGTGCCCAAGGGCAAAACTGTGAGGTTTTGTCTGGAGGAAGCCTGTGGCAATGCTGTGAGTCCCGCCAATAGCGGGATTGTACAATACAATGAGAGTCCAAGCCCTTATCCGGTGAGATACGTCCAACCGACGGTCTTTCGGTCTTTAGTCTGCTTACCGCAGAAAAAGCGTGAGGACAAAAAAAATGCAGAAGAGGAATACTTAATAATCTGGTGGTCTCTGCTCCCTGGGATTGAATCGGTATTTATAGCTTTTATTAAGGCTCTCTCCTTACTTCTATGAAAACAATAATTA
>CAZXDE010000117.1:0-4703 GCA_964639515.1 uncultured Thermodesulfovibrio sp. | reverse complement strand
ATCGGGGTTCCTCTCCTTTTAGGCCCTCTTTTTGCCTTCACCGTGAATTGCTGAAGGAAAAGACTTTCGATTGACATCTTTAAAGGTCAGTGTTAATATGTGGGTAGATTCCAGGAAGTTAAACAGGGTTCCATGAACAGAGGGTTTGAAATTCTTGATATATCCGGAGATGTGGGCCTCAGGGTCCATGGCCGGAGCCTTGAGGAACTCTTTAGCAACAGCGCACTCGGTCTTTACAGTCTTGTCACTGACCTCTCAGGCGTTAAGCCCACAGAGTCGGTTGACATAAAGGTCAACAGGGAATCACTTGATGGTCTCCTTGTCGGATGGCTCAATGAATTGATCTTCCGGTTTGACGCCTACGGTTTTATCGGCAAGGAGGTCGGGATTAAAAGCATCAACGAAAACGGGGTTGAGGCAGGTATAAGAGGCGAGGAGTTTGACCCTGAGAGACACGAAAAGGGGCTTCTGGTGAAAGCCGCCACATACCATAACCTCAGGATTGAAAAAAAGAATGGTATCTGGACTGCCGAGGTGGTTCTTGACATATAGTATTATTACAATAGTTGCAGGGAGACTCATATGGCGGAAGGACTGAGAAGAATAGACGAGACGCGTCTTGAGGTCCCCAGGGGATATATCGACGGGATGCACGTGGGCGGTATAATCTATGTTGACAGGGAGCTTGAGGCATTCCTTGAAGAGGGGGCCATAAAACAGGTTGCCAATGTGTCCACGCTTCCGGGCATAGTGAAGAAATCCCTTGCAATGCCGGATATTCATACAGGATACGGCTTTGCAATCGGAGGGGTGGCGGCCTTTGACCTTGACGAGGGGATCATTTCCCCCGGAGGGGTAGGTTATGACATAAACTGCGGGGTTCGCCTGCTGAGGAGCAACCTGACACGCGGGGAGGTCCTCCCCAGAATGAAGGACCTTGTTGTGATGCTCTACAATGAAGTCCCTTCCGGAGTCGGCTCAAAGGGCAAACTCAGGCTGACAAGGGAGGATCAAAGATTGCTCCTCCTGAAGGGAGCCCGCTGGGCGGTTGAACGGGGCTATGGCGGGGCAGAAGACCTTGAAAGGACTGAATCCGGAGGGGCCATGGAGGGCGCAGACCCGTCTCTGATAAGTGACAGGGCATTCGAGCGCGGCAGGGCACAGCAGGGGACCCTGGGTTCCGGAAATCACTTCCTTGAGGTACAGTATGTGGCAGAGATATACGATGAAAAGGTAGCCAATATGCTCGGGCTCTTTCCTGACCAGATAACAGTAATGATCCACACCGGGTCAAGGGGATTTGGACATCAGGTCTGCACAGATTATCTCGAGGTGATGGAGAGGGCTGTCGGAAAGTACGGTATAACATTGCCGGACAAGGAGCTTGCCTGTGCACCTGTAAGGAGTCCGGAGGCACGGGATTATCTTGCAGCAATGAAGGCGGCGGCAAATTATGCATGGGCCAACAGACAGTGCATAATGCACTGGACAAGGGAGGCACTGATGAAGGTAATGTCGGCATCCCCGGAAGAGCTGGACCTGAAACTCGTCTATGATGTTGCCCATAACATCGCAAAAGTAGAGGAGCATACTGTCAACGGCGTTAAAAAAAGACTCATTGTGCACAGAAAGGGGGCCACACGGGCCTTTCCCCCCGGGCATTCCGAGCTTCCGGAGGTCTACAGAGCACTGGGCCAGCCTGTATTGATTCCCGGTGATATGGGCAGGGCCTCTTTTGTCCTCACAGGTACTGAAAAGGCCATGGAAGAGACCTTTGGGTCCACCTGCCACGGAGCAGGCAGGGTGATGTCCAGACATCAGGCGATAAAGCAGGCAAAGGGCCGTGCCATATGGCGGGAAATGGAGGATGCCGGCATAGTAGTCATGAGTGCAGGAAAACGGACCCTTGCCGAGGAGATGTCGGAGGCTTACAAGGATGTATCAAATGTGGTGGATGTGGTACACAGGGCAGGCATTTCCAGGAAGGTGGCTAAACTAAGGCCGCTGGGGGTGGTAAAGGGATAGGTCCATTTGACAATAAAAGCCCCGTTAGGATATGATAATATCCAGCGGGGTAGAGCAGTCTGGTAGCTCGTCGGGCTCATAACCCGAAGGTCGGAGGTTCAAATCCTCCCCCCGCCACCAAAAACCTGCTTCAAAAAACAAATATTTATCCTTTCATTCCTGCTCCACTCTTTCCAATAATAATATCCCCTGATTCAAAGTTGCCGACAGAAAACATGTCAACTTTCCATCTCTCTATCACTATTCCGGCGTACCGTTACAGAGCATACCGTTACAGAGACAAATACCGTTACAGAGCATTGACAAAAGCACAGTGGACAGTTACAATGAATTGTACAAATCATATCATAACAGAAGGCGGTTTCAAAGAAAAGAACAGCCGTTCTCCTTTCATGGGGGAATGAAAAGCAGATTCTAATCAACTTTCACTCTCATTTCCATAGCTAACAACAAAGTTCACAAATTAAGAGGAGGTAAGGATTTATGGAACAAAAAACACCGTTTGATCTAAAAGATTTCCGACCGCCCAATATCAATGTTAAAACAATTGTTGGGATCGTTGTTGCAATCCTGCTCGTGATCTTTCTGTTTTCTTCCTACTTTACCGTAGATACGGATGAGGTCGGTGTTGTCCTCAGGTTTGGAAAATTTGTCCGCACAGTCGATCCCGGATTAAACTTTAAGTTGCCTTTTGGAATCGAAAAGGTATATAAAGTACCTGTAGAACGGCAATTAAAGCTCGAACTCGGCTTCCGAACAACCAATCCCGGTATCAGGACTGAGTATTCCCCCAGAAAATACCAGGAGGAGTCCTTGATGTTAACAGGCGACCTTAATGCCGCTGAGGTAGAATGGATCGTGCAATACCGTATCAAAGACCCTTACAAATTCCTGTTTCGTATAAGAAACTCCGTGGGGACATTCCGTGATATCAATGAGGCAGTAATGCGTGAGGTTGTTGGTGACCGTACGGTGGACGAGGTGTTAACCGTCGGTCGTCAGGAAATTGCCAGCACTGTTACCTTAAAAGTTCAGGAATTATGCGATCAGTATGAGACGGGGATTAAAGTAGAACAGGTGGTGCTTCAGGATGTTAATCCCCCCGAATCTGTAAAACCTGCCTTCAATGAGGTCAACGAAGCCCAGCAGGAGCGTGAAAAATTAATTAACCAGGCCCTTTCCGAATATAACAAGGTAATTCCGAGGGCCAGGGGTGAGGCTGATAGAACCATTGAAAAGGCAAAGGGATATGCACTGGAACGGGTTAATAACGCACGCGGTGAGGCAGCAAGGTTTGATTCCGTCTTCAAGGAATACATGAAAGCAAAAGAGGTAACGCGTCAGCGTATTTATCTGGAGACAATGAATGATGTCATGCAAAAGGTTGGAAGAAAGTTGATCGTCGACGAGAACGTCACCGGGATTTTACCTTTGTTCCAGTTTGAGAAGGGAGGCGCTAAACAATGAAAAAAACAAAGTATGTAGTAATTGTAACCATTGCAGTTCTTGCCTTGATAGCTGTAGCCTCCTCTGCTTTCATCGTAAATGAAACAGAACAGGTTATAATCACACAATTTGGTAAACCGATAGGCAAACCGATTGTAACCCCGGGCATCCATTTCAAAATCCCCATAATTCAGGAGGCCAATTTTTTTGATAAACGGTTTCTGGAATGGGATGGCAATCCTAATCAGATACCCACAAAAGATAAAAGATTTATCTGGGTGGATACCTATGCACGCTGGCGGATAAAAGACCCGCTTTTGTTCTTTCAGCGTGTGCGGAACGAACGTGGCGCACAATCCCGTCTGGATGATATTTTAGATGGTGAGACCAGGAACGCAATTGCCAAACACGTCCTGGTTGAATTAATTCGTTCAACTAACCGGGAATATAAGACAAGTGAAGGTTTGTTGAATGAAGGAGAAAGCAATAGTTTAGCCAGGATTAAATACGGCAGGGAAAAGATAGCACGTTCTATTGTCGATGCAGCTTCACCTCGCACCCTTGAGCTTGGAATCGAATTGCTCGACCTGAGGTTTAAAAGGATTAATTACGTAAAAGAAGTCCAGAAAAAGATATTTGAACGGATGATTACCGAACGTAAGCGCATAGCGGACAAATTCCGCTCCGAAGGGCAGGGTGAAGCTTCTAAAATCCTGGGCAATAAAGAGCGTGAGTTAAAAAAGATCCAGTCTGAGGCATACAAAACAGCTCAGGAAATCATGGGAAAGGCTGATGCTGAAGCAACTGCTATCTATGCCAAAGCCTATAACCAGAATCAGCAATCCCGGGATTTCTATGCCTTTTTGAAAACCCTGGAGACCTATAAGACAACGTTATCTGGAAAAGACTGGTTGATTCTGTCCACAAAGAGCGATTTCTTCAAATACTTTCGAACACAATCCGGCAAATAGATATTTTAATCCGGGAGCTTCAAGCTCCCGGATTTCCCTCTGCATTTCTATTACAGCCCCTCTTCACACCGCATTTTCTCAATAGTTATACATAGAGTGCAACACCAAAAATCTTTACTTTGCACGCCAAAATCGGTATCATACAGAAAACCATATGCTGAATGATTGGGTGTAAATAATAGGCTGGATTCGGTTTCCAGTCGAGTTCGATCAACCAGTTTGAGAAAGGAGAATAATATGGAACGTAAATTCAATTTATAT
>CAZXDE010000116.1:0-4756 GCA_964639515.1 uncultured Thermodesulfovibrio sp. | reverse complement strand
ACAAGGATGATGATGATTACGAAGATGAGTGACTACCGCTTCGCCGTCTCAACAGCAGGATGGGATGCAACACCTTTAAGTTCATTCATCAATTCATGTACCGACATTACACGGTCTACACGGTAAGCATTGGTACCCACAGTATATAGCGGTTTCTCCTTGTCGGGGTTATAGCCGGCAGAACTTAACAGCCCGTTACAGATACAAAAGTGAGACTCGTTGCTCTCCTTTGCCGGACAGCGGGTATACCTGCCTTCCTCATCTTTTGTAAGGACATACCCATTATCGCATTTTGGCTGACGACCACGTACTAATGCCTCCTGATACATAGGTGACTGCCTGATCAACCTTATCGGCAAACCACAGGGCGAGCCTGGCTTCATTTCCACAATTATGTCGTCCCGACCGGCCTGAAGCAGGGCATCCTTGTATTCCGGTGTGGCGGAACTCTCTACAGTCCCGAGAAAACGTGTACCCATCTGAACCCCGTCAGCCCCAAGATACAGAAAACGTTTGATATCATCATTGGTATAAATACCACCGGCAACAATTATCGGAAAATCACCGTACTGGCGTGCTACATCCTTAACCGGAGGAAGCAGGTTCTCCAGGAGATTCTCCTCAAGATTGATTTGTTCCCATTGAAAACCCAAATGGCCACCGGCAAGCGGACCTTCCAGTACCGCAGCATCCGGCTGATACCCCTGACGTTGCCACCTCTTACAGATTATCGTGAGCGCCCTGGCTGATGATACAATAGGAATCAGGGCAGTGTGCTTGGGCCGTGCAATCGACGGCAGTGACATCGGCAATCCGGCACCGGATATGATCATGTCGGCACCGGCATCAACTGCACCCTTTACAGAATCTTCGTAATGGCGTCCAAGTGCCACCATTATATTTATCCCTACAACACCTCCCTCGCTCCTGGCAAGCGAGATCTCTTCATAGACCGCCTCGTAGGTATTGTACTTCTTGTTGTTGCGCTTGGACAGCAGTCTGTCAATTGCTGCACTGGAGATTATGCCGACCCCTCCCTCGGCTGCAACTGCACGAGCCAAAGGATAGAGGGAGACACCAATTCCCATGCCTCCCTGAATGATTGGCACATCTATTTTTTTATCCTTGATTTTCAATGGCAAAAACATAAAAAATTTCAGATTATAATATTGCTCAGATGATGAGTTATTTAATAGCCTTCGTTCGTCTTCTTTGCAGCTCTCTTGTATAATATAATACAATCAGGCGGGATTTTGCAACTTCTTTTTCCTCCTCCCACCTCCCGAATAAATAGAGATAGAAACACAGAAACTTGAGAGCTTCTCTATCAATCCATATAGATAAATGCCTTTATCCATTCAAACCCTGCCCTGTTTTGAGCAGGATAAGGCCTCAAAAGTATTCTTACAATCCGGTATCGGAGCCCTCCTTAGTCTACCTGGTCACCGACACTCTTACGCCTTTTTTTAATATTACTAATAGTACGAAAAATATGCTGACCAAACGGTGATACAGATATAACAAAGAATGCCAACGCCTTGAAATTAAGAGGATATGCCTTAATCGCCTTGAACAGATACGGCCTCGCCCTTCTGACTTCGTTGTGTATACATAAAAACCGCCCCATCTTCCAATAATGAAGTGACAGGGTTTTTTGATTCCGTTTGATATCATCAAGATAGTTTTCCAGGATTACCTCTCTGGACCCTATATGGGCTGATGTGACCCACCGGAAACTGTCATCGGTTACGTAGTAATTCATGAGCGGTTCCTTTATGTGGTAAAAACAGAATTCCTTACTTAAACGGATAAAAAAATCGAAATCCACATAATAAGACAAACGCTCGTCAAAGATGCCTACCTTTTCAAAACAGGCTTTCCTCACTATTGAGGAACCAATACCGATACCGTAAACCTGATAATTTAGCGCCCTTCTGTAAAACCGCCCGTCTTCCGGCATAAAAGTGGGACTTTTCCATATACGTCTTTTTCCGTTTCTCTCAATTTCGCACATATTGCTGTATACAATCCCAACACGCAGGGAGTGGTACTGAAAGACAGCCATCTGTTTCTCCAGTTTTTCAGGCAGCCATTCATCATCGCTGTCAAGAAAAGCAATAAACTCGCCTTTTGCAGCCAACACCCCTGTATTTCTTGCTGCTGCCTCGCCTTTATTTTTTTCATGCCTGATATACCGTATATCCAGCGCACTGAAACTCCTTATAACCTCATCAGTCTTATCAGTAGACCCGTCATCCGCAACAATTACTTCAAAATCCTTATAGGTCTGGTTTAAGATACTTTGAAGCGCCCTGCCCAATAAATGCGCCCTGTTATAGGTTGGAACAATTACACTTACTGTGGGCGTATCTTTTTTGCCGTTCATATCCATCCTGTCACGTCATGTTTTATTTCTCTATCGTCTACTATGTCATGAAATTTAACATTACGGGATTTTTCTGAAAAACATCTTTGGCAAAAATTTTACTCCTCGAAAGAATAACTGCAACCACCCCTTGATATTTAAAGGAAAAAGTTTCATTGCCTCAAATAAGAAAAATCTTGCTCTTCTCCAGTTCCCGGCCTTCATACAATGGGGGATTCCATGAAAAAGCACATCAGACATCTCTTTATTCGTTAAGTTTGGAATCTCCGTACCCAACCTCCTCCTGTATGCGTTGTACTTCGCCAGACAATATGATGATTTCATCGTACTTTTCTTTGCCGAATCGTGAGACTGTGAATCGGATAAAACCCTGTAAAAATACAGGACGTCATCTACATAAAACAAATCGGTAACCTCCTCCATCTTCAGTGTTAAATCCTTGTCTTCTGCATACAATATCCTGTCATCATATCCCGGGGTTTTAAAATAATCATCTTTCCTAAATGTCCTGAAATGACCAACTATGTCAGATCGCAGAATCGTTTTTCTCTCAATGATTTGAGGCAATGCCTCACAAAAGCCTTTCCCGACCGGATTTAAATCCTGATCGCAAAAAACAAAATTGGAATAGATGAAACCACACTCCGGATTTTTAACATGGGCTTCATACATTTTTTCAAGAGCATCTTCTTCTAAAGCATCATCACTGTCGAGGATACCTAAAATTGCCGACCTCGATTCATTGATTAATCTTCTTAATGTCCTGATATATCCAGTATTCCGACGATTCCTGAAAAACTTCACCCTGCTGTCGGTTAAATATGTCTTAATAACTTCCACGGATTTATCAGTAGAAAAATCATCGACTATCACCAGTTCCCATTCCTTAAACCTTTGGTTGATAACAGATTCTATTGCCCTGCCAATATACCGACTATTATTATAACTTGCCATCAGGACCGAAAATTCAGGCTTTCCGTTTTCCTTTTGTTTATACATAAAAGTCAAATTTATATAGTGGCAGTGTTGAAGAGGTGATGTAGCAGTAGATGAAGTCCCGCTCATTTTCAGATAAAGCTGCACGGGCAAAGTATGTTGAATTACGACGTTATAAAACTCTTAATTTCATTTTAATACAAAATACTTGAAATTGCAACTCTTGTTTCATTCTGAAATACCAGAAGAAAAGGCCCTGAATTATAAAAAAGGGACAAGGATCAGCATCCTTGTCCCTTTCCACGGCTCAGTCACTGTTTCAAAATATCGTTAACTACCGGACAGTTCCTTCCCTACAATCACGGGCTTTACCGTCCTGTTAACTATCTCCGCGGAATTTCCTGCTTTCAGCTTATCAAATAGGAGCTCAAACTTCGCCTCCAGCTCCTTCATGACAGGCTCCTTTACATCTGAGGGCAGGTCCCACCATTTCTTCTTCAAAGGACCGAACCCCTTCTTTCTTGTGCTGTATATAAACTGCTCCTCGGTCTGTCCCTCTTTTTTATCCTTGGCATACTCCTGTTTTATAAAGTTGTACACCTCTGCCCTGAACTCTTCGGGAAGGTGTTTACTGTCATATATCATGTTCTGAAATCCCGTGGCCAGATGGACCTCTGAAGTTCCGGTCTCAGGAAACATATGGAAGGCGGTATCAGGCAGTGTTGAAGCGCCATGCTGTACACAGCCTGAAAGGCCGTATTCCTTTCTTGCAATCTCTGAAAGGCTACTGAGAGTCTCAAAATCTATCTTGACCTCGGCAAGACTGCCATCCGGCAGGACAACGCCGCCATGGCTTGTACCTGTCTGCACGCTTAATTTACTCAGACCTTTTTTACCCTTAAAAGTCTCTTTAAAACCGTCAAGGTAAGCCCTCAATTCCTCAGGGTTACTGTTCTTTTTGCCGATTTCTCCTATTTCCCCACCGATCGAGACGTCCAGACCGGAGGGCTGAATCTCTCTTATGTATTCCGACAGTTCTGCGGTCTTCTCGAAATTCGGCCGCTGCTGCTCTTTTACCGTGGGTTTGTCGAGATCAACAAGGGTGGATGAATCGATATCAATATTGAAGAACTCTGCCTCCACAGCCTCTGCTATAAGCCCCTTTATATAGTCAGTCTCTGCACCGGGGTTATCAAGAAAATACCGCCTGACCAGCTGAAAATGGTCTCCCTGGACAAAAACCGGGCCTTCAAATCCCTCCCGGACTGCTGCTGCCAGGACTACGGTGGAGTACTCCAGAGGCCTCTGCTTTGTATATCCAATCTCAGACCGCGCAATCTCAAATATGAGGGCTCCCACATTCATCTGAAGCGCCTTTCTGAAGATTGCCCTTGCCACATCATAGGTAAGCCCTCTTATGTTTATCGCCGGGAC
>CAZXDE010000115.1:0-4789 GCA_964639515.1 uncultured Thermodesulfovibrio sp. | reverse complement strand
ACACGTGCTGGATTTTCCAACTTGCTTATATTAGCTTTGCTTGGCGCACTCATCTAACCATCCTCCCATTTCAACCGGTCACTGAACCGCCGGCCCATAAAAGTTGCTGCAAAGGTGTAGAGCAGGCTGTTCACTATCAGTGTCATGTATATGTACCAGTCGGCAAAGTAGAGGCGGAAGAGCACCATATGGAGGTAGGGCCCTGTCAGGGTTATAAATGCATCGGCAACACACAGGCAGAGGGCCAGGAAGAAGACAGACGGCGTATTCCAGCGGAAAGCTTCTCCCTTGCGCGTCAGGCCCGACATATAGAAGGCCGCTTCCTTTACAACTATGCCCGTACCTGTAAAGAGTATGTCCGTCAGTTGAAACCCGCCGAACATTATACCGTTGAGCATATAGCGGACAAGGGTCGCAAATGTAACGGTGCCGGGTCTCGGGATCGACCTGACGAGTGAGACAAGGAGTGTCCAGTAAAGCAACTCTGAAAAAAATCCTGTAATAAAGGCACTGAAGGGTCCGAGCAGTGCCGAGACAAGGTTCCCGAATATCCTGACAGGCAGGTTTGAGACCACAAAAGTCATTGCCCCGTAGAGTGAGATGATCACCAGCCACCTGACCTTCATGCCTGCCACAATATTTTTAAACCTGAGGACAAAGACCAGAGTGGCGGTCAGACTCAGAAATACTGCAAAGAGTGTAAATGACCATGCAGTCAGGTTCATGGATGTGACATAGAGTGGGAACTCATATTCTGCAACAGGGACGACCGAGCCCATAGGAATGAGTTTTAACACCCTGCGGTACTCTCCGGGCAGGGGGTCGGAGGTCAAATAAACCGGCATTACCACCCGTGTTTTTTCTCCGGGCAGCAGCATTGCCGTCACTGTGACGGCCGTGTCCTTTGTCCCGCCGGTCAGCAAGTCAGGCGGCCTGAATGCCTCGGGCATGACATCGCGGTCTTTATAATAAATACCGGAATTGACGAGCAGTGCAATGCTGCCGGACCCGGTGTTTTCCAGGACAAGGCTCTGATATGTAAAGGGATGATTGTAGTCAATATACTTTGGCTCAATTCCGAAGAAACGTCCGAGTTTTCGAAATACAGCGGGCTGGATATAAAGTGTATCTGCCGCATACCGCCGGAGGGCTATACCGCTGATACCTGCTGGTATTGAAGTCTTGACAAGCCTTATTGCATTCCCTGCTGATTCCTGTTTGACGACCCTGACAGTCACGTCCCTGCTGAGGAAAGACTCCTTATCTCCTGCTCCTTTTAAGGTAATGCCGGCATGGAGACGATACTTCCCTTCACCAGGCACCTGAATACTGAAGGGCATATAAAAACTCTCGTAGGCAACTGAAAGGGTTGTTCTGAAGTATATTACGGTCTCTTTTTTCCCGTAAACGACTCTCGTATCCCGGTTTTGCGGAAAAGCCGTAACCTTTACCCCTGCAGGAATGGTGACTCTGCCGGTAACCAGGCTCTCAGCCTGCTGATAGGTGGTAATGATAACGGCACAGGTCAGCTCATTATTCTCAACCGCCGTACTCGATCCCTCCATATCCTTCTCAAATACCCTGGGGTCAGTCAGTTCAGCCATTGAGATAAACGGGGCTGAAAACTGGACAGCGGCAGTATAGTCATTATCCGGTGCCTTCCCTTTCAGCTCTACAGTTCCCTGTCTGCTGACGATCCTGAATCTATAGGTTGTGTTTCTCTTCCAGTCAAAGACAACCCAGAGGTTCTCTTTCTTTATGTCATTAAGGGGCTGGGACAAGATCATGCCGTCGGGGCCCTGGATCACGATAGACTGAAGCCTCAACGGAGAACTGAAAATCAGCCATGCACCGTCAGGGACAAACTGCACATCTGCCTCCTGCACGGCCTCGTGTGGTGTAAGTAGATACCATGCAGTAGTGCCGGTGCCTGCAAGTAAAATAAGAATGCCCATAATAAAAAACTTCCTCGCCTTTTTCATCAGTGAATTATATGAACCTGATACCTTCCCTTATTCGTGCCCTTTTCATCTGTAAAGGGCACCTCCACGAGCGCAATATACATGCCGTCTGCCGATATGTCAGCCATGAAGAAGACCGGACCTTCCGTGGGATAAAGGTATAGGAGTTTATCCATACCTGATCCCTTCCTTGATGTATCAAAGAGTGTGGCCCCGAAAAAGGATGTCATACCGCCCCTGCGGGAGCCCGACATACCTGCAACGGCATTAACGGTAAATAGCCACCTGCCGTCATTGGAGAGATAAATGCCCTGCATGGAGCCGCAGGACTTCCATTTCCATTTCAGAGTGCCGTCAAAACCAAAGGCATAAAGCTGCTCTGCCGCAGGATGGGGTGCGGGTTTCTGCACCTTGCCTTTTACCGCACCTGAAGGAATGGAGGTTCCGGGCAGGACGAAGTAGACGGCATCAGACCCCACCCTTGCATAGCTTATGTAGGCTGAGACAGGGATATCCCCGATCAGAACAGGTGTCCCGATATCTCTTATCCACACGGGACTGTTCTGCAGGAAGCGCTTTCCCTTTACCTTTACAGCCCTCTCTGTATCAAAGAACATCCCCCTGCCGTCATTAAGCCCGACTGCCGCATACCTGCCGTCCCTGGAGAGGGCGACCCCCTGCCAGGCGCCGGCCGTTTCATAATACGGTCTCAGCGGCGGCACCCTGTACTCCCACAGGACCTCTCCTGTCCTGCCGTTGAGGCAATAGAGTGTGCCGTTTCCGTACCGGGAATCAGTACGCTCAGGTGGACGCCATGCTGACGTCAGAAGCAGGAGCTTCTCCCCCCTGGCTGATATGTCAAACCATGTAAGGCTGTAGGGAAGCGGCCCACCTGCAGGCCACCGCCATTTTATCCTGCCGGTCCTGCCGTCGAACCGGTAGAGCAGACACCTGTAAAGCCTCTTGCCTTCAGTGTCCCATCCATGTGTGCCGACCACAACCACATCACCGTCGGGAAGTACCTTCAACTGATAGACGCCCGGGAATTTATATATTGCATACCGGTCATTTTCCCTCTCCGGACTTGATGTCTCAATGTCGTCAGCCAGGCGGTACTTCCATATTTCCTCGCCTGTCATTGCATCAAGACAGTAAAGATACCCATCAGGTGACTGCTCCCCCACATACAGCACCCGTTGTCCGTCTATCTCTCCCCATCCAATGCGCTTCACCACGCCCTCAGCGATCTTCCGTGAAAAGACGACCCTGCCGGTACCCACCTCCACAACCCTGAGATAGCCGTGAACACTGCCGATTGCAAGGTATTTATTATCTTTCGAGAATTTCACAAATGTATCAGGGGCAACCCCCTCGTCAATACTGAAAGGAATGACCTTTTCCAGCTCCACCCTCTGAATAAGCATAGGCGAGGGTTTTAACGGCGCAGTAACCTCCCTCACAAACCGTGCATCCCTGCTGCGCACCTCTACGCTGTATTTCTCCCCGGGACGCCATTGAAGGGGAAGGAACAGTTTTTTGTCTGCAAAAAGTACCGCTCCTTCAGCCGCTCCGCCCTTCAGCCATCTAAAAACCTCTCTCCCTTCTGAGCGGACTGTAACCATCTTAAGCCCGGTCAGCTCCACAGCAAGTCCGTCACGGACAAAATACACCTGAACCCCGGCCTGCTCCTTTATGCATCCCTGCACAAAAACAAGCAGCAGCAGAAAGAAGAAAACTCTACGCATCCGTCTTCTCCCTGATAACCTGCTCTTATGAAATTCCATTCACCACTCCTATAAATTCCTCAACTGTGAGTGCAGGCGGGTAAATTCCGCTTTTCCTTGAAAGCACGAAGGACAACGAAGGCAGAAGTCCTGCCTCTTTAAGGACCTCTTCATTACCAAGCACCTCCCTGACCGGACCATCAGCAACTATACAGCCTTCTTTCATAAGTAATGCCCTGTTTGCAAAGCGTACTGCCGTCTCAAAATCATGCGTGCAGAAGAGCACAGCCTCTATCCCGGATTCATTTCTGATTGTCCGGATCAGGTTGCATATATTCTCCTCGTTCTGCCCTGTCGTCGGCTCATCCAGCAGCAGCAGCCGCGGATCCATGGCAAGCACCGCCCCTATCACCACCCTGAGACGCTGTCCTTTTGAGAGGGCATGCGGGGGTATCCTTTCCAGGCCTTCAAGCCGGAGCATACCGACAAGGGACCTGTTTCTTTCCATGCGCACCACTTTATCAACACCAAGATTCTTCTGGCTGAACTCCAGTTCAGCCCACACACTGTCTTCAAATAACTGGAGGTCGGGATTCTGAAAGACCATCCCTACCCTGCCCGTATTTCCATGCCGGCGTCCCTTGAGACTGCTCAGTCCGTTCATGTCGGCACTGCCTGATGTCGGCTGGTTCAGGCCCGACAGTATACTCAGGAGCGTTGACTTGCCTGAACCGTTCCGCCCCATAATCGCAATTATGTCACCACTGTAAATATCAAGGGAAACCCCTTTTAAGGACGGCTCCCCTGCCCCCGGGTAGGCAAAGGAGATATCCCTGAGAGAGGCTACACGTCTTTTTTTATTGCCATTGTTTCCTGCAGGACTCTCATACCTGAAGCCCTGCCTTGATGGTTTGAGTTTAATGACTTCATCAATCAGATTCCCGGTCCACTCACTTGCCCATTCGTGGCGGACAGCCCCTGCAATCTGAACGGCATCAGGCACCTTGAGGCCAAGGGTTTTAAAAATTCCGGTATGTGCCGGCAGGTCCTTCCTGTCAATATCAAGGACGACCCTTCCCTGGTCCATCACCATTATACGGTCGA
>CAZXDE010000114.1:0-4919 GCA_964639515.1 uncultured Thermodesulfovibrio sp. | reverse complement strand
ACCCTTGTTGAAGTGCTCGTTGCACTGACAATCCTCGTCATAGGACTCCTGGGGGTTGCCCTGATGCAGGTGGTCTCCATTCAGGGCAATACGTTCAGCAGGGAGATGGCTGTGGCAACAGGGCTTGATCAGGACATGCTTGAAAAGCTCAGGACACTTCCATGGACGGAACTTACGGTTGATGATGCCTTAACAGCAGGGAATCACCCGGTCACTGCCGACATAGACAGGGACCTTGATGGAGACGGTAAGCCCCCATATCTGGCTGTAGCTGCCGGAACTGCCAACATCATAGATGAGCGGGGATTCGGAGCTGCAGATGCAGGCAGCGGTCCTTTGCTTTATACCAGGACATGGACGATTACCGATGACCTGCCGGCAACAAACATGAAGACCATTGAAGTCACGGTACTCTGGAAGGAAAAAGGCAAAACCGATCGGTCAGTCACTATATCCGGAGTAAAGGTATGCTCGGCCCCGCCCGGGATAAATTGTCCATGATGCATTCAGATAACAACAGGAGTAAAGGTGCAGGAATGAAGAGACGGAAGACAGAAGAGAGAACAAAAAATCTAAAACTTACAATCCGTAATTCTCAACGTGGGTTCAGTCTCGTTGAATTAATGATTGCACTCATGATTACCGTCCTGGTGATAGCCGGGGTATACACGACATTTGTAGTCCAGCAGCGTTCCTTCACTTCCCAGGACCAGGTAGCTGAAACACAGGGCTCATCAAAGATAGCCTTTAACATGCTTGTAAATGATATAAGAAATGCCGGCTATGGATACCCTGAGGACGAATCGCCCCTGATAAACGGTTTTAAAGGGGTAGTAACACTTAATGACGGCACCGGGCCAAACGGCAGTGACACTATAACCCTTATCGGCGGTTTCAGGGATATAGCCACTGTAGGAGTGCTGCCAGGCCAGGATACTGTTGAGACAGGGCAAACTTATCTTGATGTATGTTACACCGGCACAACAAAATTTAATGACACAAACAAAAAATACATATCGATTGACGGGGTAACCTATGCTGAAATAACAAATGTAGGATCCGGCAGTCTATCAAGCTGTGCGGCGGATACCGAAAGACTGACACTTGACAGGCCCGTTGACAAGGCATTCCCTGTGGGCAGGCCTGTTTATCTGATAGAGGATGTGACATACCGGTTGGTGACGGCTGACGGGACCAACTGCAATAATGCTAAAACCGGAACTACATGTTTGCAGAGGGTGAGTGGCGCCGGCAACACTGTTACAATAGCCTCCGATATCGAAGACCTTCAATTTGAAGCAATAGACCAGAATGCAGATGGAAATACAGACCATATCAGGGCGAGTCTTTTAGCACGGACAAAATACGAAGACCCGACTCTCAACCCGAGCACAAAGCCGTATTTTGCAACAGGCATTGACCTCGAAGGCAATACCACCTCTGTAAACGACAAATACAGAAGGAGGATATGGTCGATGGAAGTGGCGTTGAAGAATTAAAGAAGCATAACAATGTATAGATGATGAGAAAAACCTTAAAAGGAGGTAAACGATGAGATACAGGATAGCAAATAATGAAAAGGGTGTGGCCCTTATTGTGGGCACTCTGCTATTGCTTGTAGCAACTGCCGTGGGGGTAATAGCCCTTTCAACATCCAATACCAATGTGATGATCTCCGGTAACCAGAGGCTCAGTGAAGTCAATTTCGCTGCCGCCGACAGCGGGGTATCCGTCAGCATACCTGTAATTAAAACCGCAATCTCTGAAAGAGACATAAAGAATTCCGATTATCCGAATATAACCGTGGATGACTCTGATTCAGACCCGGCAAACGATATCCCCGATTTCGTTGACGAGCTGGTGGGAACGCCTGTAAATGCTGATACCGCATCAAAAACCCCTGATCTGAGCTTTTTGCTGAACGACACAACGGTCAATGTAGACGTGGATTATCTTTACAGGGGTTATGCCAAGGGCTCGGCCATAGAGTTTGCCTCAGGCTATGAAGGTATCGGCAAGGGCGCCGGAGGCAAAGGCAGTGTAGAGGTCTATTATGCAATAAACTCCCTGGGCATAGGCAACGTAGGCTCTGAGACTGAAGTATGCGCAATATACAGGGATAGATAAATAAAAGGGGGTAAGAATTAAAATGAAAGCGTTAAGAGATATAAGAGGAAAAAGCAGGGGAAAGGTCCTCAGGAGCCTCATCTCCCTTTTAACAGTCGCAATCTTTATCCTGACTTCCGGGGGATTTGTGTTCTCAAACGACTCCCCTTCAATTGCGCAATACACAGCATATCCGCCCTTTGGCGGCACATTAGTAAAGCCGAACGTCCTTATAAACCTGGATACATCCACTTCCCTCAACTACTTTGCATATGACTTTGACTATAACGCAATGACAGCCCCGACAGGAATGATGGGCGTACCAGTAGACCCGGATCCCAGCACCGGATATAATCCAGACAAAACCTACTACGGCTATTTTGATTCCGATAAGAGCTACTCATATACTGGCGGAGAGTTTGTTGGTAATGGGGGACCATGGAACGGCAATTTTCTTAACTGGCTGACTATGAGACGGTCCGACCTGGTGAAAAAGGCACTTGTAGGCGGGAAGACAAAGCTCAGGGCCGGCATGGTAACGGGTACAGACCCTCATGCCCAGGATCTTGTAGCAGAACCCCCGTATATCTATACCAAGTATGTGGGATATCAGAAGAAAGTCTCCAATGCACAAGACTATACACCTTACACTGGTACGGTGTTGTTCACGTTTGACAATGACGAGGGAATAAAGATTGGCGGAATGGGAACCAATAATAGTGACCCAAACGACATCCCGGCCTTCAGTATCGGCAGTTCCTACACAGGAAACGCAAATAATAATTTCAAGGTCATTGTCCATCGCGCCCCGGAAGATGGAGCCCCCGAGGGTGTAATACAGAGGGTCGGCAACAGTGTAAGATGGGGACTCGAATTCATGGAGGATGGCGTAGCTGCCAAGGCAGAGAGGCAAGCCAACCAGGGCATGGGTATGGGCAGGTACAAGGGAAAGGACGAGGCAGGCGGCTATTCGCATATGGGGGGACAGGGTATGGGCAGGGCAACCTCGATCATCAACGTAAAGGGTGGAGAGATACAGGTGCCTGTCGGTTATAATAATGAGGACACACTCGTGGATACGATTGCAAGCTTTGTACCCTGGACACCATCCACTCCCCTTGCAGAGTCCCTCTGGACGGCAACCGGATATTTCAGGCAGGAGAGTGCCACAGGCAATACCTTTGGTCGGTATTACTCAACCTCCTACCCGGTGGGTAACGCTGTGGACCCATACAACTATGCACTTGACCCTGTCACTGACACTCCCAAACCGGTGGGCTGCGGTGACAGCTTTGTCATAACCATCACAGACGGAGAACCGACACAGGATACAGAGCTCCCCAGCACTCAAAAGGGATATGGTGAACTTGTAAAGAGCACAAATTATGCCGACGGCACAAACCGGGTACCGGCCTGGGCAGACCAGAGCACCAAAACTGCCGAGGGCAGTATCCTTAACTACTTCTGGAGTTCAGTATTAAACGGCTCCCACTTTGTTGATAACGTAGCACTGTGGGGTCATGTTGACGCCGGCAATTCTTACAGGGACCTGCGGACCCAGCCTGAACTGCCCAATGAGCAGTATCTCACCCACTACTTCATCTATGCCAACTTCGGCGATGGAAAGCCTGATGCAAGGAGGCTACTGAACTGGTCTTCCGGGACCGGCACCCCTCCTGATAATTACTCAAGCGGTGGTGGCGGCGCAGCAAGAAATGGCGGCTTCATTGAATCAGCCGGCGATTTCGTGCCAAACGCTGTTGATGAGTATAATGCCGACAACAATGATTATGACGACACCTTCTATGAGGCAAAGACCGGAGATGAGCTTGAGACAGCCTTGCTGAAAGCGCTGTTTGATATACTGGCAAAGACAGCCACAGGCACAGCGCCGGCCTTTACCGGCTCAAGGGGTGCCGGCAACGGCATGATCTATCAGGCATCTTTTTACCCTCAAAGGGAGTTTACCGACATGATGGGGAAAACCACAGTCAGGCAGTGGCTGGGCTACCTGAAGGCATCGGAGGTGGATACCGACGGCACTGTTGATGCTACTCCACTATGGGAAGCCGGAAAGAAACTCTGGGAGAGAGACAATTCAACCCGGATTATTTATACCACTACGGATCCGGTTAATAATAGTCTCCTTGATTTCTCTACTGCCAATACCTCAGGACTTAAGGATTATCTCAGGGCAAAGGACAATACAGAGGCAGCAGACATAATTGATTACATAAGGGGTGTGGATATCCCCGGGTACAGGCCAAGAACGGTTACCATTGACAGCAAGGAAAAAACATGGAAACTTGGTGACATTATCTACTCATCCCCGACACCTGTAGGTACTCCCGAGGAAAACTATGACAGACGCTATAAGGACATAAGTTATACAACGTTCTACAGAAAATATAAAAACAGGAGAAATGTTGTCTATGTCGGCGCCAATGACGGCATGCTGCATGCCTTTAACGGGGGGTTCTATTGCTATGACACAAGCACCAAGAAATATACGCATGATACAGCCCGGAACACAACAAATGGAAACTGCATCACGGGAGGGACTGCCCTCGGTGATGAACTATGGGGATTTATACCTGAACAGCTTCTGCCCCACCTTAAATGGCTGACAAACCCCAATTACACCCACGTCTATTATGTTGACCTGAAGCCGAAGGTTACCGATGTCCGGATATTTACTCCTGATACCGACCACCCCAAAGGATGGGGGACCATACTCATTGGCGGCATGAGGCTTGGGGGCAAGCAAATCAGCGCTGTGATTAACGGAACGAAGGAAACGTTTTACTCAGCCT
>CAZXDE010000113.1:1320-4979 GCA_964639515.1 uncultured Thermodesulfovibrio sp. | reverse complement strand
GCTTCACTTGCGGGAATGACAAATGACTGTAGTTTATACACAGACTCTAAATAAACTCTCGTTTTGTCACCCTGGGTGAAGCGAATTTTAAATTTTTAAATTATGTATGAACTTACGATAGAGACCGTTTTTTCAGCAGCCCATCAACTCAGGGGCTATAAGGGCAAGTGCGAGGCCCTTCATGGGCACAACTGGAAGGTTCAGGTCCATGTCCTTGCCGAGAGGTTGAATGATTTGGATATAGCAATAGATTTTCACGACCTGAAGAATTATACAAACGAGATTGTCGAGCAACTTGACCATGGGGCCCTGAACGAGATATTCCCGTTTACTGAAATAAATCCTTCATCTGAAAACATTGCCAGGTGGATATTCGACTCCCTCAAGAGGAAGCTTGACGATGAAAATATCAGGGTCTCGGCAGTCACTGTCTGGGAGTCGGATACTGCATCAGCCACATATTATGAAGATTGACACAGACTTGGCAGAAGATATTTTAAAGAAAGCAATAAGAAACGGAGCAGATCTTGCCGAAGTCTTTATGCTATCCGCAAGGTCACTCTCCGCAGAGGTGAAGTCCCGGGAAATTGACGCCCTCGAGACATCAATGGACTTTGGTTACTCCCTGAGGGTTATAAAGAATCAGCGCCTCGGCTTCTCCTACTCAACCGAACCGAAGGACCGGCAGAGAGTCATTGACGATGCCCTTGAGTCTTCCCTCTTTACCGGAGAAGACCCCTGCCTTGATATTGCCAGGCCCGCAACCTATCCTGAAATTGATACATATGACGGGTCGATTGCGGCTATTTCCGAAGAAGATGCCATTGACAGGGTGAGACGGATTGAAGATGCCGCCCTCAGGAGAGACCAGCGGATAACAAAGGTGAGGAAGGCATCCGGCAGCTTTGCCGAGGCGGAAATCCTTATCCTCAACTCCAGGGGGCTTAAGGCCGGATACAGGGCAACATCTGCAAGCGCCCAGATAATGGTTGTAGCAGAAGACGGCCATGATGCGCAGATGGGCTGGGGATATGAGAGCAACAGATTCCTGGGGGAAGTGGATTTTGAGACTGTGGGCAGAGAGGCCGCTGACAGGGCCTTGAGGCTGCTGGGGGCAAGAAAGATCGTAACCGGAAAGGGCTCAGTCCTCCTGGACAGTTCCGTGGCAACCGAGTTCCTGAGTGTCCTTGCATCTTCTTTTTCCTCGGAAAATGTGCAGAAAGGGAAGTCCCTCCTCATCGGCAGAAAGGGTGAGCAGGTTGTTTCCGAAAAGATAAATATTGTAGACAACGGCCTCATGAAAGGAGCAGTCGGCAGCAGACCCTTTGATGCTGAAGGCACTCCTTCACTTGAAAAAAGGCTTATCCGGGAAGGCCGGCTCATGGGTTATTTGCACAACATCCATACAGCCGGAAAAGACGGTACCGTCTCGACAGCCAATGCCGTCAGGCAGGGAATACACGGCGTCCCGGGAGTGGGAATATCAAATCTTTATCTTGAAGGGGCCTCGGATAAATTCATATACGGCTATGATGAGCTGACCGGGCAAATGGAGCGGGGACTGCTCGTTACAGAGGCCATGGGTATCCATACGGCGAACCCCATAACCGGTGAATTCTCCATAGGTGTCACAGGGTTATGGATTGAAAAAGGAGAGGTCAGACATCCTGTAAAGGAGGCCGCCATCTCCGGAAACATACTCGAGTTCTTTGGGAATATTACGGGAGTCAGCCGTAATCTGCGTTTTTACGGAAAGATAGGTGCACCTGATATCCTGATAGAGGACGTGGACATAAGCGGTTGAGATGGTCATTTGTCACTGGTCACTGGTTATTGGTCAAACGGCCAACGACTAATGACTATTGACTAATGACTCTTACTACAGGAGGAGACCATGAATTATTTTCTTACTGAAGAACAGCAGATGCTCAGAGACCTGACAAGACAGGTTGCAGAAGAGAAGATCGTACCTGTAAGGGCGGAGCTTGACGAGAAAGAAGAGTTTCCCCATGAAATTATGAAGGTACTTGCCCAGTCAGATATATTCGGGATATTCATCCCTGAAGAATACGGCGGACTCGGAATGGGCTCTTTTGAACTCTGCCTGGCGGTAGAGGAATTGAGCTGGGCATGTCTCGGGGTATCCACAACCTATGCTGCCAATGCGCTCGGTACATACCCGATATTAATGTTCGGCTCAGACGAACAAAAAGAAAAGTATCTGCCCGGTATAGCTGCAGGCAGGAAACTCGTGGCCTTTGCACTCACAGAGGCCAATGCCGGCAGTGATGCCGCGGGTGTACAGAGTACTGCCGTAAAAGATGGTGATTACTACGTACTTAACGGCACCAAACAATGGATTACCAACGGAAGCGAGGCTGATATATATACGGTAATTGCCATCACCGACCGGTCCAAGGGGCCAAGAGGCGCAAGTGCCTTTATTGTGGAGAAAGGAACGCCGGGATTTTCATTCGGCAAAAAAGAGAAAAAGATGGGCATAAGGGCTTCTGTAACAAGTGAGCTGATCTTTGAGGACTGCCGAATACCAAAGGAAAACATACTTGGCCGCGAAGGTATGGGGTTTATAGTTGCCATGAAGACCCTTGATCAGTCAAGGGTCGGGGTTGGAGCTCAGGGACTCGGTGTTGCCCAGGGGGCAGTTGACGAGGCAATAAAATTTGCAAAACAACGTGTACAATTCGGCAAACCCATCATCAGCTTTCAGGCAATCCAGCACATGCTTGCAGATATGTCCACCCAGGTGGAGGCATCAAGGGCATTGGTATATGCAGTGGCAAAGCATATAGACAGCGGAGCCAAAGATTTTTCCAAGGTATCTGCAATGGCAAAGGTCTTTGCCACTGATACGGCCATGAAGGTGACCACGGATGCCGTACAGGTAATGGGTGGCTCCGGGTATATGAGAGAATATCCGGTAGAGAAGATGATGAGGGATGCAAAGATTCTGCAGATATTCGAAGGGACAAACCAGATTCAGAGAAACGTGATCGGACAGGCCCTTATCAAGGAGGCTGTGAGCAGGGAGAATGGTTCATGAAGATAATAGTCTGTATCAAGCAGGTGCCGGACACGGCTGAAGTGAGGATAAACCCTGAGACCAATACCCTTATACGGGATGGTGTGCCAAGCATCATAAACCCTTTCGACCTGCACGCAATCGAGGCAGGACTGCATCTGAAAAGCGAGTTAGGCGGCACTGTAACAGTGCTGACAATGGGCCCTCCACAGGCAGAGGATGCACTGAGAGAGGCCATTTCAATGGGTGCCGACGAGGCAGTGCTCCTTACAGACAGGGCATTTGCCGGGTCAGACACCCTGGCAACATCCTATACCCTGTCAAGTGCAGTCAGGACAATCGGCTTTGATATAATACTCTGCGGAAAACAGGCAATCGACGGTGACACTGCCCAGGTAGGACCTGAAATGGCAGAATTCCTCAATATACCACATGTTGCCTATGTCGGAAAGTTCGAGGAGATTAATGCCGACACGCTCAAGGTCCAGAGGTTAATGGACGAGGGTTACGATGTTGTTGAGACCTCGGTACCGGTTCTGCTGACGGTTGTCAAGGAGCTGAACCAGCCAAGACTGCCCTCTTTGAAAGGCAAGATAAAGGCCAAAAAGGCCGTTATAAA
>CAZXDE010000113.1:0-1220 GCA_964639515.1 uncultured Thermodesulfovibrio sp. | reverse complement strand
GAAACCTGTCTGAGTTCATGCCCCTATGATGCCATTGTATTGAAGAACGACAAGGCATTCATAAATGAATACTGCCAGCTCTGCAGGGCCTGCCTTGAGGTCTGTCCCGAGGGGGCCATAAAAGAGATTGAGACCGGAGTGGGTGTTGAGGATACCACGGACAGGGACTCCTGCAAGGGTGTCTGGGTATTTGCCGAACAGAGAGACGGCAGGATTGCCGATCTCTCCTTTGAACTCCTTGGTGCGGGCAGAAGACTTGCCGATGCGAGAAAGGCCGGACTTTCAGCCGTGCTCTTTGGTGCAGACAACTCAGAGGCAGAAAGGCTTATCCACTGGGGCGCGGACAGGGTATACCATTCAGACGACCCCATATTTGAACACTTTAATGACGAACCTTACGTTGAGCTTTTATCACGGCTCATTTCAGAACACAGACCTGAGATTCTCCTTACCGGCGCAACCCCCACCGGAAGGTCATTCTTTCCAAGGGTTGCTGCAAGAATACGGACCGGACTCACTGCAGACTGTACCTCACTTGAAATCGACCCCGAGACCGGAAATCTGCTCCAGGTCCGTCCTGCATTCGGCGGCAATATCATGGCCACGATCCTATGTCCATACCGCCGGCCCCAGATGGCAACTGTGAGGCCGAGGGTCATGAAAAAGGGCCAGTATGAAAAAACCGGAACAGGAGAAATACTGAAGATAAAGGCTGATGACATCCAGTCGAAAACAAGGGTGACGGATACCATAAAAGAGGTCTCCGAGACAATGGTGAACCTCCAGGAGGCTGACGTTATTGTGGCCGGTGGAAGGGGACTTGGAAAAATAGAGGGCTTTAAGATGCTCCAGGAGCTCGCAGGACTACTTGGCGGAGCTATAGGGGCGTCAAGGGCTGCTGTGGATGAAGAATGGATACCTTACAGCCATCAGGTCGGGCAGACCGGCAAAACGGTCTGCCCGAAAATCTATATTGCCTGCGGCATCTCCGGTGCAGTACAGCACCTTGTGGGAATGCAGTCCTCCGACATCATAATAGCCATAAACAAGAACCCTGATGCCCCGATCTTCAACGTCGCAAACTATGCAATAGTCGGAGACGTCTATGAGGTACTGCCCGTTATCATAAAGAAGTTAAAAGAGGTAAAAGGAATATGAGCATGGCATTTATATTCCCGGGACAGGGTTCACAATATGTTGGAATGGGAGAAGCCCTCCAT
>CAZXDE010000112.1:2085-5037 GCA_964639515.1 uncultured Thermodesulfovibrio sp. | reverse complement strand
GCCTTCACCGTGAATTGCTGGCGGTTGCCTCTCTCTTTTGACTCGTTCCCCCCCTAAATGTTAAAATTTCCTCATGAAAATAGCCGTAACCGGTAAAGGCGGGGTGGGTAAAACCACCCTTTCTGCTATTCTGAGCCATATATATGCAAAAGAAGGCAGAAGAGTTGTTGCCGTGGATGCAGACCCCGATGCCAACCTTGCCCAGGCATTTGGCCTCTCCCGGAAGGAGATAGAGGGAATAAGGCCAATAGCGGAGCTGACTGACGTTATTGCTGATCGGACAGGTGCAAGGCCGGGCAATATGGGGGGAATGTTCAAGCTGAATCCGCGGGTTGCCGATATACCCGAGGAGTTTGGCTATAAAATGAACGGGATAACACTGCTTGTAATGGGGAAGTCAAAGGAGGCTGCCTCCGGCTGTTACTGTCCTGAGAATGTATTCCTGAGGAGTCTGCTGAGGCACCTTGTGCTTGACAGGGAGGAGGTCGTGATTGTGGATATGGAGGCCGGAATAGAGCACCTGACAAGAGGGACCGCACAAGGGGTTGATATGTTTCTGATTGTTGTGGAGCCGGGACAGAGGAGCATCCAGACTGCAAGGACTGTAAGAGATATGGTTGCAGGACTCGGAATCAAACGGGTATATGCGGTTGCAAATAAAGTGAGAGACGAGAGGGATGAGGAGTTTGTCCGTTCGGCCCTGGGCGATATTCATTTTCTCGGTGTAGTAAAGTTTAACCCGGAAATCATGGAAGCAGACCTTTCAGGTGTGCCTCCATTTGAGAAGAGTCCGGAGACGGTTAGAGAAGTTGAGGAGTTGAAGAAGTTAATAGAGAAAGATTTTAAAATCGGGGGCCAGTGATAAATGGTTGTTTGAAGCGATGTGATAGACTCTTCACTCATTCTCGTCCCGGTGTCCGGCCGGGACTCCGAGGAATTTTCGCAATAAATTGAAACCGTTCAGAGTCTATCACATCGCTTCCTTCCTAATTATTAAGGCTTTTTATCTCTGTCCCGGAGTAAAATATAGCAAGCTGTGGTTTATAGTTTTTTCATGTGTTTATGTATAAAGAAAAGAGCAGGTTAAGAGCTGAAGTTATCAGGAGAAGGGATGCGATTCCTTTAGAAGTAAGGAAGGCCAAGGACAGGATGATTCGGGAGAGACTATCCGGACTGGGAGAATACAGGAGTGCAGGTACGGTTATGCTCTTTGCCTCTTTCAGGACAGAAGTTGATACAATGCCAATAATAGCGGATGCCCTGATGCAGGGTAAGCGGGTGGTGTTGCCAAAGGTAGAGAGTGCGAAAAAAGAGCTGAGGCTCTATAATATAAAGTCCGTGGATGAACTGACCCCCGGGGTTATGGGTATACCGGAGCCTCGAGCTGTTGAAGGCAGGGAAGTGGCTCCTGAGGAGATTGAACTTATAGTGATGCCAGGTGTGGCCTTTGATGAAAGGGGTGGAAGGCTTGGCTATGGAGGCGGATACTACGACCGTCTGATTGCCGGATGGAGGCTCAGGCCCCCCCTTGTTGCAGTGGCCTATGAAGAACAAGTGGTGGGGGAGGTTCCTGTTGCAGACCATGATATCAGGGTCGACAAGGTCGTTACAGACAGGCGAGTAATAGAGGTAAGGGATGCCGGGGCTTAAGGATGTATACGAGATAGCTGATACAATAAGACAAGTCAGTAATCCTGATGCCATAATTCTTTTTGGCTCAATAGCTGATAAGGGTGAGGGGTATGACATAGACCTCCTGATAGTCAGTAACAGTAAAGAGGAGAAGAGGATTAAGGATTCTCTGAAACCTTTTTATCGCAGGCATGCAATAGATGCATTTACGGTTTCAAAGGGAAGACTCAAGGAGTTGTATTTCAGGGGCAGCCCTTTTTTACGTCTGATACAAAAGGAGGGAAAGCTGATTTATATGAAAAATCCTCTAAAGCAATGGCTGGATAGTGCAAAAGATGACCTTGAACAGGCTGAGTATCTTTATAATGGCGGTTTTTTCAGGGGAGCATGTTACAGTTGCCAGCAGGCCCTGGAGAAGGTTTTAAAATGGGCGCTTCTAAAAAAAGGCTGGGAGCTCGAAAAGACCCATAGTATAAGAAGGCTGATGGCTATTGCGGATGATTATGGAATCAGGATCAGGCTGAAGGACGAAGAGATGGACTTTATCGACAGTATTTATAAGGGCAGATATCCGGCTGAAGAGGGGCTTTTACCCCTTGGTGTGCCTACAAAGAGAGATGCAAGGAAGGCCCTGAATATTGCACATAAGGTGTTTAAGCAGATTCAGGTTTCAGATTAACAAAAAAAGCATTTAATCCTTGTAACGCAATTTAAGTCATGAACATAAAAAAGATTGAAAAGGGTGTGAAGCTCATACTTGAGGGGATCGGAGAGGATACTGAAAGGCCCGGATTGCTCAGGACTCCGCAGAGGGTTGCAGCCATGTTCCAGGAGATTTTTTCAGGTCTTCAGACCCCTCCGGAAGACCTGTTGCGACATATAGAAGGTGAAACCCATGATGAGATGGTAATGCTGAAGGATATCCCCTTTTACTCCGTGTGCGAACATCACCTCCTGCCCTTTTTTGGTCGTGCACATATTGCCTATATCCCTGAGGGGGGAAGGATTGTCGGTATAGGAGAGCTTGCAAAGGCACTTGAGATGCTTGCAAAGAGGCCGCAGGTTCAGGAGCGACTTACTGCACAGCTTGCAGACATGATAATGGAGCGGTTGAGACCAAGGGGGGCCATGGTAATCATTGATGCAGAGCACCTCTGCCTCAGTATGCGGGGGATTAAGAAGCCAGGGGCAAGGACTGTGACCTCAGCAGTAAGGGGGATATTCAGGAGCAAGCAGTCAACAAGGGAGGAGATGCTTGAGCTGATAAAGAAGAGGGACTGAGATTAACCATTTATTATTTTTCATTTGCCATTTATCATT
>CAZXDE010000112.1:0-1985 GCA_964639515.1 uncultured Thermodesulfovibrio sp. | reverse complement strand
AAGGCAAAAGAGAGGGCCGGCTGGATTACCCCGGTGCCTGGTGGCGCAGGCCCCATGACAATTGCCATGCTTATGTATAATACAGTAGAGGCTGCAAAGGCAACTTTGAAGGCATAAAATTCAATGTTGCGGATTGTGGAATAGAGAAGGAAAGATGATGAAGCTTTATAACTCGCAACCCGCAACCCGCAGTTTGTATCTCGCAACTCAAAAAGGAGGTTAGAGATGATTATTTCCAGGAAGCGGGACTTTCAGGAATTGCTTGAAAATATCAAAAACTACAAGAGTTTTTTTCTCATAGGATGTGCGGAGTGTGCCTCTCTTTGCAGTACCGGAAGCGAGAAGGAGGTTAAGGAACTCTCAGAGACCCTGAGGGCGGAAGGCAAGGAAGTCACGGGTGGTATTGTTGCCAAGACGGGCTGTCAGGTGCTGGGGACAAAGAAGGATCTCAAGCCCTATAAGGATGAAGTAAACAATGCAGAGTGCATTCTCGTCATGTCCTGTGGCGCCGGCACCCAGACTGCGGTTGATCTTTTTGAAGACAAGCCTGTCTATGCGACTAATGACTCACTCTTTCTCGGAAACATGACACGTTTTCAGGTGTTTGATGAGCGGTGCTCCATGTGCGGCAAGTGCATACTCGACAGGACCGGCGGGATCTGTCCGATAACTACCTGTCCCAAGGGGCTGCTTAACGGGCCTTGTGGCGGGATGAAGGATGGCCACTGTGAGGTGAGTCCGGATATACCATGTGCATGGGTAAGAATATATGAGAGGATGAAGAAGCTTGGTAAACTTGACGAACTGTCCGGGTCTGTCCTTGATGCCAAGGACTGGTCAACAGCTCAGAGTCCCAGGGCCTTCAGTGCAAGAGAGAAAAAGGGTAAGTGAGCTTAACAAACTGTATTATCGAGTTGATAAATTAACAGGCCTGAAAAGAAAGAAGGAGGAATAGAGAATGTCATTCAAAGAGGCCCTTGAGTCAGGAAAATTTGCCGTAACCGCCGAGGTCGGTCCGCCCAAGGGGACCGATATTTCGGAGATGGTCCATCATATAGAACTGCTGAAAGGCAAGGTGGAAGCTGTTAATTTTACCGACAACCAGTCTGCTGTAATGAGAATGAATTCCCTTGCCGGTTGTGCGATAGCCGTTGAGCACGGGGTTGAACCCATTCTTCAGATGACTTGCCGTGACCGTAACCGCATAGGACTCCAGTCCGACCTTCTTGGTGCCTATGCCCTTGGAGTGAAAAGTGTCCTCTGTATGACCGGCGACCACGTATCTGCGGGTGACCATAAGGGGGCAAAGTCTGTGTATGACGTTGAATCAGTCCAATTGCTCCGGATAGTTGACTCTCTGAATAACGGCAAGGATATGGCAGGTAATGATTTGCAGGGAAGTACTGACTTCTTTCAGGGAGGGGTTGTCACTCCTGAGGCAAATCCCCTTGAACCGCAACTGATGAAGTTTGAAAAGAAGATACAGGCAGGTGCCGGGTTTTTCCAGACCCAGGCCGTTTACGATATTGAAAAATTCAGGGAGTTCATGAAGCACGCACGGAAATTTCCTGTTAAGATACTGGCAGGGCTTGTTGTGCTTAAGAGTGCAGGTATGGCAAACTTTCTTAACAATTATGTCCCGGGAATAAAGGTACCTCAGGAACTTATTGACGAGCTCAAGGCGGCAGGCAAGGGGAAGGGCCTTGACAAGGGGATCGAGATTTGTGCCAGACACATAAGGCAGCTCAGAGATGAAGGTATTTGCGATGGAGTGCACATAATGGCCATCGGTATGGAGGATAAGGTGCCCGAGATTATGGAGAGGGCCGGGATTCTGGATTGACGATTGAAAAACTTTGCTCTCTGCGAGCTCTGCGTTCTCTGCGGTGAAGAAATGAAGGATTGATGATTGATGAGGAATAACTGAATGGCCAGGGTTACAATTAACGATTTTCTGAAGAAGAAATCAGAGGGCAGGAAGCTCG
>CAZXDE010000111.1:0-5118 GCA_964639515.1 uncultured Thermodesulfovibrio sp. | reverse complement strand
GGAACAGGATTTACAGGCGTCTTTTTGCAGACAGACCCCTCCCCGAGGGAGGCCTTGTTGTAAAGGTTTACAAAAATCCCCTGAATCCGGAAAGGGTTGCAGTGGTCTTTAATGCAAAAGACCGGGAAGAGGTAAACACGGCCTTCAGAAAGATATTCAGATACGGGAATTATTCCCTCCTTGTCTTTGAAAATGGCAGAAACATCCTTAAAAAGACCGCTGACTCCGAAATGGGAATTTCTGTGGACCTGACACTCAGGCTTGATGCCGTAGAGACAGCGAATACCACGGGGCTTGACGCTGTGATACGGAAGATTAAGGACAGCAGGGTGATTTTCGTAGGAGAGATGCATACAGCATACGAAGACCACGTAGTACAGTATGAGATTATCAGGAGGTTATACAGGGACGGCAGGAAGTTGGTTATCGGTATGGAGATGTTTCAACGGCCTTTTCAAAAGTACATTGATCAATACATTCAGGGTGATATAACCGAGCAGGAATTTCTCAGGAAGACGGAGTATTTTAAAAGATGGGTATTTGATTACAACCTCTACAGGGATATTCTCCAGTATGCACGTGCCAACCGCATTCCGGTAATAGCTCTGAATATCAGGAAAGAGATTATTAAAAAGGTTTCAAAAGGGGGAATTGACTCGCTTTCAGAGGATGAATATGCCGAAATACCCCAGGATATGGATATGACGAACCAACGGTACAGGGAATATCTCGAAAAGGTCTTCTCCCAACACGACAATAACCGGAATTTTGAGAATTTCGTTCAGTCACAGATACTGTGGGATGAGACCATGGCTCACAGTATTGCAGATACGCTAAAAAAATATCCCGATAAACAGATGGTCGTCCTTGCAGGAAACGGGCATGTCCAGCATTCATGGGGAATACCGGACAGGGTAAGACGGCTGACCAATGAGCGTCCTACGGTTATCCTTAATTACGGGGGGGAGGGTTTTGACCGGGGAATTGCAGATTTTGTCCTGTTTCCAAAGCGGATTGAACCCCCGGAAAGTGCACGGCTGATGGTCTTTCTCAAGAATCTTAAGAAAGGAGTTGTTATTGAGAAGGTCATGAAGGGAGGAGTTGCCGGGAAGGCAGGGCTTAAAGAGGGTGATATAATAACGGCTGTCGGTGACAAGGTTGTTTCGGATATATCCGATATCAGGATTGCGCTTCTTGACAGGAAGCCCGGAGATAAAGTAAAGATAAAGGTGAAGCGGAAGCGGTTTCTGTTCGGGATAAGGGAGATGGTCTTTGATGTGGTGTTTTAATCTTTAAATCTTTAAAAAACAGGATACGGAGGAGAGATTATATGTCGTTTTTGATAGCCCTTGCAGGTAAAGGCGGTACAGGAAAGACGAGTATAGCAGGACTGACAGTGAGGTATCTTGTTGAGAGGAGGCGGGGGCCTGTGCTTGCAGTTGATGCCGACAGCAACGCCTGCCTGAATGAAGCGCTTGGTGTAGAGGTTCATGCCTCTGTGGGGCAACTGAGGGAGTCCTCACTTGAGACCATACGTTCGGGCAGTGAAAGGCCCGGGGGTATGAGTATGGACGAGCTCTTTGAATACCGGATTAATCAGGCCCTGATAGAGGCAAGGGGTTTTGATCTGCTGGTGATGGGCAGGCCCGAAGGGCCGGGCTGTTATTGTGCAGCCAATAATATTATCAGAAAATATACCGACATCCTTGCAGAGCGCTATCCCTATGTGGTAATTGACAATGAGGCGGGTATGGAGCACCTCAGCAGGAAGACCACACATAAAGTGAACCTCCTGCTGATAATGAGTGACCCGACTGTCAGGGGAATTCAGACTGCAGTGAGAATCAGCCACCTTGTAGATGAGCTGAAACTCGATATTGAGAAAAGGGTGTTGATAATAAACCGCATCTCCGGAAATGAGAGGGAAGCCCTCGAAGGAATCGCTGCTGATGCAGGTTTATACCTTGCCGGTACAATTCCGAATGACCCGAATATATTTGAGTATGACCTGAAGGGCAGGCCTCTTTATGAACTTCCTCCGGAATCCCGGTCTGTAATATCATTATTCGGCATACTCGATACACTGCATGTTCCCTAACCCTTTTTCTCACTGTTGAATTAATAAATTTAAGGAGAACAATATGGCCGTGATATTGGAGAAAAAATTAGTCCGTTCCCCTGACATTTTTTATTACAGGATTGAATCGCCCTTATTATCTAAAATTGCAAAACCGGGACAATTTGTGATAATTCGTCTCCATGAAAAGGGTGAACGTATTCCCCTTTCATTGGCGGATATTAATCCTGAAGAAGGGACGATCAGCTTGATAGTAATGGCCGTAGGTAAGACCACAACCGAGATGTCGACCTTAAAAGCAGGTGATGAAATATTAGACCTCTGTGGACCATTGGGTCAGCCAACGCATATTGAAAAATTTGGCCGGGTTATTCTTGTTGGCGGTGGTTTCGGTGTTGCTCCGCTCTATACGATTGCAAGGGAATTTAAGGCTGCTAAAAATGACATTGTAACAATGCTTGGGGCAAGAAACAAGGATTTGTTAATTTATGAGGAAGAAATGAGGCGGGTGAGTGATAGAGTGCTCATTACAACTGATGACGGGAGTAAAGGCATTAAGGGTGTGGTGACTGTGGTTCTTCAGGAAGAGCTGGCACGAAATGGAGCTGACCTGGTTATGGCTATCGGTCCTGTTGTTATGATGAAATTTGTTTGCGAAACCACAAGACCCTTTGGTGTTAAAACCATTGTCAGCTTAAACCCGATTATGATAGACGGTACCGGTATGTGTGGGTGTTGTCGCGTAACAGTGGGTGGTGAGACCAGGTTTGCCTGTACTGACGGGCCGGAGTTTGATGGATACCTGATTGACTGGGATTTGCTGATGAATCGCCGGAAGATGTATATCCCCGAGGAACAGGAGTCATTCGAGGCCTGGAAAAAGCGTCACGCACACCTGCTCGCTAAAGAGTGCTGAGCTGATTGGTTATGGATGAAGAATGTCCCCTTCCCCAACTTGAGTTAAAAAGAAAGGAATAAAAATGGAGAGGAAAAAGAAAAAACCGAAAATTATACCTCATAGAGTACCTGCCGAAGAACAGAACCCGATGGAGAGGCGTTCAAACTTTAAAGAAGTCTCTCTTGGTTATACTGAAGAGACGGCGGTTAAAGAGGCTGAGAGGTGTCTGAACTGTTCAAGGCCGCAATGCATTGAGAGATGCCCTGTTCATGTACCTGTCCCTCAATTTATCAGGGCTATCAAGGAGGGAAAGTTTAAAGAGGCCATTGATAAAATTAAAGAGGTAAATCTTCTGCCCGGAGTTTGCGGGCGGGTCTGCCCCCAGGAAGACCAATGCGAAAAGTCCTGTATATTAGGTAAAAAATATGAACCCGTAGCTATAGGCCGTCTGGAAAGATTTGCTGCCGACCGGGAAATGCAATATTGCCGGCGGTCGGTTTCAGAACTGCCTGTATCAACCGGGAAGAAGGTTGCAATCGTGGGTAGCGGACCATCGGGATTAAGCTGTGCATATGAGCTTGCCGGCCTTGGATATAAAGTTACGATATTTGAGGCACTCCATGAACCGGGCGGTGTCTTGCTTTATGGTATTCCGGAGTTTCGTCTGCCCAGGAAGATAGTCGCCCGTGAAGTACAATCTTTAAGAGATATGGGTGTTGAGATTATTACAAATGCAGTCGTTGGGAAGCTTGTTACCGTTGACGGGATAATGGAGGATTTTGATGCCTGTTTTATTGGAACAGGGGCCGGGTTTCCAAGGTTTATGGGTATTGAAGGTGAAAATCTTAACGGGGTTTATTCAGCCAATGAATTTCTGACACGTGTTAACCTGATGAGGGCCTATGAGTTCCCTGAATATGACACGCCGGTTAAAAAAGGCAATAGAGTAGCCGTAGTCGGTGGCGGCAATGTTGCAATGGATGCAGTCAGGACAGCCATTCGTATAGGGGCAGAGGATGCCGTAGTAATCTATCGGCGCTCCATGGTTGAGCTGCCTGCAAGAGAGGAAGAGGTTCATCATGCAAGGGAAGAGGGAGTAAGATTTGAATTATGTACAAAACCCGTAAGGATAATAGGCAGAGACGGCTGGGTAAGTGCTATTGAATGTATCATAATGGATCTCTGCGAGATGGATGGATCAGGAAGAAGACGTCCTGAGCCGATAGAAGGTTCAGAGTTTCTCATGCCTGTTGATGTTGTAATTATGGCGGTTGGTACGAATGCTAATCCTCTTGTTCCTCAAAGTACGGAGCAGCTTTCGGTTAATAACCGTGGATACATTATTGTTGATGAAGAGACAGGTCGAACCAGCAAAAGAGGTGTCTATGCAGGGGGTGATATTGTTACAGGTTCTGCGACGGTTATTTCTGCAATGGGTGCTGGAAGGAAGGCAGCTAAATCAATAGATACATACCTGAAAGGGGATTAATTATGTATAATTATATAATATTTTTTTATTTTACCTTTATTTTAATATTATGGTAGACTTCTAACTTATAATTTAAGTTGTGGATTTTAGTTATATTCTGATACGAGGCCATAGAGTAATTAAATAAAAAAAATATTTGAGAGGTGTCTGCTATGCTAATAATTGGTGAAAAACTGAGCATTATTGCAAAGCGTGTGAGAGAGGCCATGATGAGGCGGGACAAGGGACCGATTCAGGAGATTGCCCTTGCGCAGAAAAACTCCGGTGCAGGGATGATTGATGCCAATATCGGCCCTGCAGAGGATGGCGGTGAGGAGCTTATGGAATGGATGGTTACAACCATTCAGGAGGCTGTCTCACTTCCTGTATGTCTTGATACCACGAATTATGCAGCCATTGAGGCAGGGCTCAAGGTGCACAACAACGACTACGGCACACCTATGATTAACTCTACTTCCAATGACCCGGAGCGTTTCCCGATGCTTGAACTTGCAGCCAGGTACGATAGCCTGATTATAGGGTTGACCGTTGGCAAGGGCGGGCTGCCTGCTGACGAGGAGGAGAGGTCTGCCATTGCAGCAGAGATTATGGCAAGGGCGATGGAGTATGGGCTGTCCCTTGAAAACCTTTACCTGGACCCCCTTGTCCTGCAGA
>CAZXDE010000110.1:0-5150 GCA_964639515.1 uncultured Thermodesulfovibrio sp. | reverse complement strand
CTGTTAAGTGTGATAACGAATTGAGAAAGGCGCCATTGAGTCCGAGATTTTTAATCTCAGTCCGTTGATGAATATCCTCAGCACTGTAGCCGGATAAAATCGTGGCCGGAATCCTGGCATTACATCTTACATCAAGACGTAGCATAGTCTCCTCCTTCAGATTGGATTTGATGCCGATGCTTGCATTATATATGAAAAATTAACCGCTTGTCTAATCTCCTGGAATTTCCCGGCCAATAAAATGCCATAATCATGCGCTGACTATCATCCCATCAAGCATCCTGATTATCCTTGTGCATTTCCGGGCAAGCGTATCATTGTGCGTGACTATGACAAAGGTTGTCCCCTTTAAGGAGTTAACTTCAATGAGGAGTCTGAAAAGGTCATCACCTGTTTTTGTGTCGAGATTGCCTGTTGGTTCATCGGCAAGGACGACCGCAGGTTCCATAATCAGGGCCCGTGCCACTGCAACGCGCTGCTGTTCACCTCCCGAGAGTTCACCTGGCCGGTGTGAGATACGACTATGAAGGCCGAGTTCCGTTAATATTGATGTTGCCCTCTTTTTTATCACGGATTGGTTTAATCCATTTATAATCCCCGGCATCATCACATTTTCAAGGGCGGTAAATTCAGACAGGAGGTGATGAAACTGGAAGACGAATCCGATTCTGTGATTCCTGAACGAGGCTATGGTCGTATCGTCAAATGAGAAGACATCGTCGCTTCCGTACAGGACCACTCCTTCAGTAGGCTTGTCAAGGGTGCCGAGGATGTGAAGGAGGGTGCTTTTGCCCACACCGGATGCCCCTACGATTGCAGCCATTTCACCTGCTGCTATCTCAAGATCAATTCCTCTGAGAACCTCAAGGTCTCCAGCAGGGGTATAAAAAGACTTTTTCAGACCGCGGGTCTTTATGAGGGGCATCCTATCTGTCCGTTATCTCCTTTTTGATCTTCCTTACCTTCCTTGTCTCTTCCTTCAGTTTTTTCTTTGTGCTTTGGATGTTGTCGGCCTTTTCAGCAAGCTCGTCGCTTTTTTTCTGTATCAGTTGCCCTGCCTCTTGCGATTTCTGTCCAAACCATCTGAAGGGCTCACCACCTTTAAGGACGGCAATGACAATAAACGCCACTACAGCGATGAGAGCGAGACATATAAATCGTTTGATAAGTTTAAACATGTCCTTATCCTGATATTATCTTCATTCATACCTCAAGGGTTCAACAGGGTTGAGCCTTGCTGCCTGGTAGGCAGGGTAAATAGTGGCAAGAAAACTTATGCAGATAGCCGAGAGCGATACAGCGACAAAGTCGGACAGGTTCATCTTTACGGGTAGAGAGCTGATATAATAGACATCTGCAGGGAGTTTTATGAGCTCATATGTGTTTAACAGATAGCCGAGTAGATAGCCGCCTGTAACGCCAATGGTCGTACCTGCAAGCCCTATCATAAGTCCCTGAAAGATGAATATGGCCATTATTGCACGGTTTGTGGCACCCATAGCCTTAAGTATGGCTATCTCCCTTTCTTTCTCAATGACGTTCATTATGAGGGTGCTGATAATATTAAATGATGCAACCAGTATTATCAGTGTTAGTATAACAAACATTGTGAATTTTTCGAGTTTCAGTGCCGAGAAAAGGTTTTTATTCATCTGCATCCAGTCTCTTGCATAAAACGGGGGACCAAGAATCTCCTGCACCCTTTCTCTCACCTCCGGGGCGCTGTATATGTCGTTAATCCTCAGCTCAATTCCCGTTACAGCGTTCCCGGTTCGGAAAAACTCCTGTGCTGCCTTAAGAGATGTAAGGGCAAGATTTGTATCGTACTCATACATGCCCACCTCAAAAATCCCCACAACCCTGAATTTTCTTACCCTCGGGAGCATCCCCATCGGTCCTAAGTCCTGGACAGGGGATATCACATTAATTTCATCGCCCATGTAAGCTCCAAGGGTATCTGAGAGTTCGCTCCCCAGTATTATGCCCGGAAGAGTTGAGTCCTCAGTGAGGTTATCAAGACTGCCTTCCTTCATGTGTGCTCTCAGGGATGTTGTCTGGTTTTCATATGCAGGGTCTATTCCCCTCAGATACACCCCGTGTGCCCGCTTGCCTTTTGATACCATTACCTGACCAAGGACAAATGGTGATGCACCGGTTACTCGGGGAAGGGTCTTTAATTCTTTAATTACTTCTCCATAGTTTTCTATGCCTCCCGTGTAGTTGAGTACAACAATATGGGCATTTACGCCGAGTATCTTTTTTCTCAGGTCATCATGAAATCCGCTCATTACGGACAACACAACGAGGAGGGCCATAACTCCCACTGCAACCCCGCCTGTGGATAGAATCGTGTTGAAGGATATGCCTCTGCGTCTCTTTTTTGATTTAAGATACCTTAGTGCTATGAGTATCGGATAAGGTAGTTTCATATGCTCCTTATTTTATTTATTTCTCAGGCTTCATCTGAGGGAATAAGATAACGTCGCGTATGGAGTGCGAATTGGTCATAAGCATAACAAGCCTGTCAATCCCGATGCCCTCACCTGCAGCCGGAGGCATTCCATACTCAAGTGCCCTGATGAAGTCATCGTCCATCCAATGGGCCTCTTCGTCTCCCTTTTCCTTTGCCTCCACCTGGCGGAGGAATCTGTCGCGTTGGTCCATGGGGTCATTCAGCTCTGTAAAGGCATTGGCGATCTCCCTTGAGGCTATGAAGAGCTCAAACCTTTCCACAAGTTCCGGCGAATCCTTTTTTCTCCTGGCAAGCGGGGAGAGTTCAAGGGGATAGTCGGTAATAAAGGTTGGCTGGATCAGGTGAGGCTCGACCTTCTCCTTGAATATCTCGTCAAGGAGCTTTCCAAGTGTATGGATATCCCGCACATCTATTCCTTCTGCCTTTGCCCAGTCCCAGGCCTTTTCATAATCAGTGAGCGCTTCTTCAGGCACCCCATGTTTCATCATGGCCTCATACATGGGAAGCCTCGGCCACGGGGGGGTAAAGTCGAGTGGTAACTCACCATAGGGGATATTGAGGGTGCCGTGTATCTCCATCAGGAGTTCGGTAAAGAGTTTTTCCGTGAAATCCATCAGGAAGTTGTAGTCTTTATACGCGATATAGAACTCAAGCATGCTGAATTCAGGGTTGTGTTTTGTGGACATACCCTCATTGCGGAAGTTTTTATTCAACTCGTATACCCGTTCATAACCCCCGACAAGGAGCCTTTTGAGATAGAGCTCAGGTGCAATTCTCAGGTAGAGGTCCATGCCAAGGGCATTGTGGTGTGTTTTAAATGGTTTTGCAACCGCCCCCCCGGGTATCTGATGCATCATGGGGGTCTCCACCTCGATAAAACCCTCTTTTTCAAGAAAGTCCCGGATAAACTTGATGATGGCGCTTCTTCGGGCAAATGTCTCCCTTACCTGTGGGTTTACAATAAGGTCAACGTATCTTTGACGGTATCTCAACTCTATATCCTTCAGACCATGCCATTTCTCGGGCAGGGGTCTGAGGGACTTTGTCAGCAGGGTAAAGTCATCAACCAGGATGGTGAGTTCATTTGTCTTTGTCCTGAAGAGCCTGCCCCTTATTCCTATAATGTCACCGATATCGAGTTTTTTTACGATCCTGTATCTGTCTCCAAGTATGTCTTTACGGAAATAGAGTTGTATGCGGCCTGTCTCATCCTGTATATGGGAGAAGGCTGCCTTGCCAAAGTTTCTCCAGGCAATAATCCTTCCTGTCACTGAGGATTCCACAGGGTTTTTCTCGAGGTCTTCCCTTGGGGTCTCTCCATGCAGATTATGGAGTTCTCCGGCCTGATGGGTGACCTCGTAGGGCTGCCCATAGGGGTCTATCCCCATCTCTTTGAGTTCCTTCAGTTTCCTTATGCGCTGCTCTATCAGTTCATTTACCTCTTCCAATCCAGCCTCCGTCAATCTTGAATCTTTAATTTTGAATTCCGCACTTAACTTAAGTCCGCAACTGTCCACTGCCAAGGACTATAAACTTGGTGCACGTGAGCTCTTCAAGCCCCATGGGGCCACGGGCGTGTATCTTGTCGGTGGAGATGCCTATCTCTGCGCCAAGACCGAACTGGCCACCGTCATTCAGCCTCGTGGATGCATTTATCATTACTGCCGAGGAGTCCACCTCGCGAAGGAATCTCATGGCCCTGTGGTAATTTTCCGTTACAATTGTATCAGTATGGGCAGAGCTGTATTTTGCTATGTGCTCCATCGCCTCATCCATATCCCTTACGACCCTGACATTTACAATTAATTCAAGATATTCACTGTAGAAGTCTTCCTCTGTCGCCTCCTCAATTCCCGGGAATATCTGAGCAGTTCTTGCGCAACCCTTTATCTTTACGCCTGCATCCCTGAATCTGCTGAGGATTGCAGGGAGGAACTCCCCTGCAACTGCGTTATCCACAAGCATGGTCTCCATGGCATTGCAGGTGCCGGGTCTCTGCACTTTTGAATTAAAGCATATATCCTCAGCCATCCTGAGGTCGGCATCCCTGTCGACAAAGACGTGGCATATCCCTTTATAATGTTTCAGGACAGGGATCCTGGAGTTCTCCGTAACAGTGCGGATGAGACCTTCGCCTCCCCTTGGGATGATGAGGTCAACGATACCCTCTAATTTGAGCATCTCCATTACGGCCTCTCTGTCAGGTGTGTCAATAAAGCTGATTGCACCTTCATGTATGCCCTCTGAGGAGGCAACCTCCCTGAGGATATTAACGATTGCCAGGTTTGCATTGATTGCCTCTGAGCCGCCCCTGAGCAGCACGGCATTCCCGGCTTTCAGACAGAGGCCTGTGGCATCTGCTGTGACGTTTGGTCTTGATTCATAGATTATGCCTATAACCCCGATGGGGACCCGCATCTTCCCGACAGTCATCCCGTTTGGTCTCTGCCGCATCCCTGTTATCTCGCCAACAGGGTCGGGCAGGGCAGCCACATCCCTCAGTCCCTCTGCCATTTCAGTAATCCTCTTGTCTGTCAGGGTCAGCCTGTCGATCAGTGCTGAACTCAACCCCTTATCCCTTGCAAAGTCGATGTCCTTGCTGTTTTCTTTCTTGAGAATATCGCTGTTTTTGACAATGGCCTCTGCCATCTTCAGCAGCGCCCTGTTTTTCTGTGCT
>CAZXDE010000109.1:0-5228 GCA_964639515.1 uncultured Thermodesulfovibrio sp. | reverse complement strand
AATAACGATTCCCCGAACGCTTTCGGGAAATGACAGAAAACAGCAAGTATTCGACTTTATACACAGACTCTAAGTAGTTCACTTATTAGTCAGTAACACAAATCGTAGATTGTTATCCTGAATATGGGTCTCTTGATTTATCTGCGTTAATCTGCGAAAATCTGCGGCAAAAATAGTTTTTTGTTTTCTTTACAAAGTGCCCTTGATAAAATAATCCATCAGCCTGTATCCTTCCTCAATCACCACTATTCCGTCTCTCTCCGTGATGTATTCGTCAAAGGTAACCCCGGGGTTATCTTTGACATCGGTACTGTCGTATATAACAAAAGGTACGGGGTCGGCGGTGTGCGTTCGCAGCTCTACAGGGGTAGGGTGGTCGGGCATGAGGAGTATCCTGTATTGCTCAAAAGACCTTACTCCCCTCATAACGGTTCCCACCACGAGGGCATCGAAGTCCTCGATGGCCCTGATCTTATCCCTGTAATTACCGCCATGTCCGGCCTCATCCGGAGCCTCCACATGGATATAGACAAAATCATGTTTATCGAGGGCTTTTAAAGCATATTCAGCCTTTCCCATGTAATTGGTGTCAAGATACCCGGTAACTCCCGGGACTTTGAGTATCTCAAACCCTGCATGGATTCCCAGTCCCTTTGTGAGGTCGACTGCGCTTACAAGTGCACCTGAGATAGCATACTTTTCGCGGAATGTTGATATATCGGGTCTCCTGCCCTGTCCCCACAGCCATATGCTGTTTGCCGGGAGCTTTCCTTCAGATATCCTTTTTTTATTAACCGGATGGCCTTCAAGTACCTCTCCCGACATGGTCATAAGGTTTCTTATAATATCCTCTCCCTTGCCGACTGGAAGATACCCTGTAATCTCTTTACCGATAATGTCATGTGGAGGCACACATTCCAGTTCATATTCACCGTTTTTCCAGAGCATGAGATGCCGATAGCTTATGCCGGGATGGAAGGTTATGGAATCATCACCCAGTTCCCTGTTTAATGCATTGATTAGCTCCCCGGCCTCGTCGGTGCTTATATGTCCGGCACTATAGTCCTCCATAATGGCCCTGTCTCTTTTCCTGCTATACTTCAGGGTAACGAGGTTGCATCTGAAGGCAACATCTGCATTATCAAGCTGAACGCCCATACTGACTGCCTCAAGCGGGGCCCTGCCGGGGTAATACTGTGCCGGGTTATAGCCGAGGATACTCAGGTTGGCAACATCAGAGCCCGGACTGAACCCATGGGGAATGGTTCTTACCTTTCCAAGAGTCCCTGTCCTTGCGAGTCTGTCCATGTTGGGCGTGAATGCGGCCTGAAGGGGTGTTTTTCCGTTGAGTTCCTCAATGGGCCTGTCAGCCATTCCATCACCTATGATGACTATATATTTCATGGTCTCCCTTCTTAAAATTCCAATACGCTGTTTAATGCATCTTCAACGGCCTTGACCGTTGCCTGAGTCCGCTTTGGCTCCTTGGCAACCCTGAAGACGGTATCCGGGTCTTTAAGACCGTTTCCTGTAAGGGTGCATACCACTGTTTCTCCACCACTGAAATAACCCTGCCTGTAAAGTTTTATTACACCCGACAGAGAGGCTGCCGAGGCGGGTTCACAGAATATACCCTCGGTTGAAGCTATGAGACCGTATGCATCGAGTATCTCCTCATCAGTAACTGCCTCAATCAGTCCGCCTGATTCGTCCCTTGCCTCTACAGCGAACTTCCAGCTTGCCGGATTTCCAATACGTATGGCCGTTGCAACGGTTTCCGGGCTTTCCACTGGCCTGCCAAGGACAATCGGGGCAGCCCCTGCAGCCTGAAACCCGAGCATCCGGGGTAAAGAATTAATAATGCCTTCCCGGTGGTAGTCATTATATCCCCGCCAGTATGCAGTGATGTTTCCGGCATTTCCTACCGGCAGGGCATGAAAATCCGGGGCCTTTCCAAGCTGGTCGCATACCTCGTAGGCAGCACTCTTCTGTCCCTCGAGCCTGTAGGGGTTCAATGAGTTGACCATGGTTATCGGATATTTTTCCACCATCTCTTTTACTATCGTGAGGGCCCGGTCAAAGTTATCCTCAATCTGTATGACCTCTGCGCCGTGAATCATGGCCTGAACAAGCTTTCCAAGGGCAATCTTGCCCTCCGGAATGATTACAATAGCCTTTAGTCCGGCCCTTGCCGCATAGGCTGCGGCAGAGGCAGACGTGTTTCCGGTAGATGCGCATATGACAGCTTTTGAATTCTCTTCAACTGCCTTTGATATAGCCATTGTCATTCCGCGGTCTTTAAAGGAGCCGGTTGGGTTTGCACCATCAAACTTAAAGTAAAGCTTTAGGTTTAAGCCTACTCTATCGCACAGATTAACCGCACTGATAAGAGGTGTGTTTCCTTCAAGAAGGGTTATTATGGGAGTCTTTTCAGTAACGGACAAGTACTTCCTGTATGTATGGAGAATCCCCCTCCATCTCCTGCACATTCGATCATCCTGTTCAGATGAGACAGACATTCGGGGTTCGCTCCTGGGCATCGAGATAAAACCTCCTTGTCATAATATTGACATAACAACCAAGAATTTAATCTTTAACTCCGAGACACAACGGTACAGTAATGAAAGCCGGCACTATTCGATAATATCTCCCTCAACAGGCTCAACCTTGACCCCTTCTTTTGTCAGGGATTGAAGGCCGTTGTCGAGATTCTTCTCTTCTCCTTCAAGTTCGAGTATCATCTCTCCAACTGTCTCGCTTACCCGTGCCCTTCTTATATTCGGCATTACATCAAACTTTTTGGCCATCGTAAAAAGTACGGGCTCTTTTATAAGGTGCTGCGGAAAGGTTAATTTTACTCTTCGTTTCATGAGTTCCCCCTTCCACCTGCTATGGCAGGCACTATGGAGACCTCATCTCCATCCTTTACCTCGGTCTCTTCGGCATTCAAAAACCGTATATCTTCTTCATTCAGATAGATATTTACGAACCTCCTGATCTTGCTATCTTCGGATATCCTTTCTGCCAGTCCGGGGTAACGCGAATCAAGATCCTGTATCATCTCTATTATCTTTCCCGGTTTTCCTTCCACCGTTTCCTGACCGTTGGTCAGTCTCTGAAGGGGTGTTGGGATCATTACCTTTACTGCCATAAATACCTCCTTTCTATCTCAATATTTTTTAGTGTCAGTAATCTGGATTCAGTTATTAACTGACACTTTCTTCCAATCACTGGCACTTACACTTTTTTAACACTTCCTCAAAGGATGCAAGGTTCGGTTTTATATGATGCGGCTCGGCCACCTTACCCTGGAGTGCCTCCTGGGTCTTCATCCCGTTGCCCGTAACACAGATAACAGTTACTTCATCCTTGTCTATATATCCCTTTTCAATCAGTTTTCTTGTAACCGCCACAGTTACGCCACCTGCTGTTTCTGCAAAAATCCCTTCGGTCCTGGCGAGGAGTTTTATCCCCTCGATTATCTCATCATCCGTGACCTCTTCGCCGTAACCGCCGGATTCCTTTACCACCCTGCAGGCATAAAACCCGTCTGCCGGGTTTCCTATGGCAAGTGACTTTGCTACGGTATCCGGTTTTATGGGCCGTATAACATCCGTATCATTCTTGATGGCTGTAACAATAGGATTGCAGCCCTTTGCCTGAGCAGCAAATATCTTCGGGTTTGCCTCATCCAGAATCCCCACTTCCCTGAATTCCTTAAATGCCTTCCATATCTTTGTCAGAAGTGAGCCGCTTGCGCACGGGACCACGACATTGTCAGGCACTTTCCAGCCCAGTTGCTCTGCTATCTCAAACCCGATGGTTTTTGAGCCCTCGGCATAAAAGGGGCGGATATTGATATTTACAAAGGCCCAGTTGTATTTGTTTGCAATCTCGCTGCAGAGCCTGTTGACATCATCATAATTGCCGTCCACTGCTATAAGGTTAGGCTTAAAGACCAGGGAGGCAACAATCTTGGTGGCCTCGAGTGTGGCAGGTATGAAGATGAACCTGTTGAACCCGGCCTTTGCCCCGTGGGCAGAGACTGAATGGGCAAGGTTGCCTGTTGAGGCACAGGCGACTGTGTCAAAACCGAATTCCCTGGCCTTTGTAAGTGCAACCGCTACAACCCTGTCCTTGAATGAGAGTGTGGGGTGTGCCACGGTGTCGTCTTTTATATATAGCTCTTTTACGCCGAAAATTCCTGCAAGGTTTTCAGCCTTTATCAGGGGGGTAAACCCCGAATTCAACCCTACCTGGGGCTCACCCTCTATCGGCATGAGTTCCTTGTATCTCCAGAGATTTTCCGCCCTCCCTTCTATCGTTGTCCTTGAGACTGCCTTCTTTATCGCCTGATAGTCATAGACAACCTCCAGGGGCCCAAAGCAGAACTCACACACATAGATGGGCTCTATGTTATATTTTCTGCCGCATTCCCTACACTGCAGTCCTGTTACAAATCCCACTTTTCTGCCTCCTTTCCTGAACTTCCCTAAGGTTACACAGCACAATAAAGTATTCTATTTTACAGAATTATAAGCGGAAAATTAAAGGTTTTTCCCATATTCGATTTTAAACAGTTCTAAAATCTCTCCAAACAGCCTTATTACGTGTGCTATAACCCTTCTTTTTTGTTATGCTATAATTTCCTTTATGAGAATTATCATAATAGGTGCCGGTGAGGTAGGATACCATATATCAAAGTTCCTATCCAGAGAAGAAGGCGTGGAGGTTGTTGTTGTTGATACAAACAAAGAGCAGCTTAGTAGAATAAATGAGGAACTTGATATTTCCGTAGTGGAAGGGGAGGGGGGATCCCCTTCGGTTCTGAACGAGGCAGGCGCCGAGAAGGCATCCATTCTGCTTGCAGTAACCAATAGTGACGAGACAAATATGATCTCCTGCCTTGTAGCCAAGGCCCTCTTTAATATACCGCGGAAGATTGCAAGGATAAGGAACGATGAGTACTATGCCAACAGGCTTCTCCTTGCAAGGGATAATCTTGATATAGACCCTGCCATTAATCCTGAGCTTGAATCCGCAAGAGCGATTCTCAGGATTATCGATGCCCCGTTTGCCACTGATGTTGAAGAGTTTGAGGGGGGCATGATAAAGGTTATCGGTTTCAGAGTTCGGAAGGACTCCCTGCTTGCCGGAAAGACTTTGCAGGAGTTCAGGGAAAGGATAAGGGAAAAAGTGCTGATAGGTATTATTCAGCGTGAGAACAG
>CAZXDE010000108.1:0-5231 GCA_964639515.1 uncultured Thermodesulfovibrio sp. | reverse complement strand
GCGTTACACTGTCAGAATCGGTGGCCACTGCGCCTATGTCGATAAACTCGCAACCACTGATTTTCTTCACCGATGTTGTGTTAACCGGCGGATCGACCACAGTAAAGCTCCAGGAATAATCATCCGCAAGTGCATTGTGCGCCAGATCGGTCATCCCTGTGGTCGCTTTTGCAGTATAGGCATGTCCGATGACGAGGTCGCCAACCGGGTCAAAAAGGGCGGTTTTTGATGCCTCATCATACGTTACAGTCCCGGCAACAGCGGCAGAGGCAGTATCATCATAGAGCTTGAACGTAGAAGCCGTGATGGTGAATGGATCCATCTTTTCCGAGAAGGTAGCAATGACTGTCACATCAAGAGCAACGTCAACGGCACCGCTTGCAGGAAACGTGGAGACAACAACAGGCACAGTGCTGTCAGGCAGACAGGCCACTGCCACATCCGTAACATCTGCACCTGAGATAGAACCCGTACCGTTTGTTGCACTGCATGTCTGACCGTCGGGATGGGTCAGCACAGTAACGTTGTAGGAGGCCCCGTCGGCAATGGCAGTTGCAAAGGTAAGGCCGCCATCCCCTTTGACAACAAGGTCGTCACCGCCGTTGTTCTGCAGTGTCAGCGTGCCTGTAAGGCCGCTGACCGTGCCACCCACCATGTAGGTATCCGCAGAGCAGAAAACAAGTATACCTGTCACGTCCGCACCCGGGATAGTTCCGCTTCCGTTTATTACCGTGCAGGTCTGGTTGGAGGGCTGTGTTGCAACAGTAACACTGTAACTTACACCACTGCTGAGCCTTGTTGCAAAGGCAAAGAAACCGTCCGCCGTTATATCAAGTTCTTCGCCGCCGTTGAACTGCAGGGTCAGGGCACCTGAAAGACCACTGACCGTACCGCCAACTGTATATGTGAAAACAGCGGTACCGTCACCGGTACCGTTACAAACATACGCAGTGCCGTCCACTTCCGCCGGATCAAGGACACCGTCAAGGTCGTCATCAAGCCCTGTATCAATCTTGATCCCGCCACTGGAACAGTTTGTCCCTGGAGACTCACTGCTTACGGAAACGAGGGAATTCAGACCGTCTGTCCCGTCCACCTCGTTACAGACATACGCAGTGTCGTCCACCTCATCTGGGTCGAGCACGTTGTTCCGGTCGTCGTCAAGCCCTGTATCAATCTTGATCCCGCCACTGGAACAGTTCGCCCCTGAAGGTTCGCTGCTTACGGAAACGAGGGAATTCAGGCCGTCTGTACCATCACCGGTGCCGGTACCGGTACAGAGATAGGTGGTACTGTCCACTTCTCCCGAATCGAGCGTCCCGTCAATGTTGTCGTCAAGTCCTGTATCGATTTTGATTCCGCCATTGGTACAGTTCGCTCCCGGCGGTTCGTTACTTACGGAGATGAGTGAACTCAGGCTGTCCTTTCCGTCAATTCCGTTACAGACAAACTCGGTATCGTCCACTTCTTTAGTGTCAAGTATCCCATCACGATTATCATCAAGCCCTGCTTCAATCTTTATGCCGCCATTAGTACAATTGTCTCCCTCCGGCTCCCGGCTTACGGATATAAGAGTACTCAACCCATCCGAACCAGACTCTCCATCAGAGCCGTTTGTACCGTCCGTACCGTCACAGACATACCTTGTTTCATCAACCTCTCCGGGATCAAGAATACCATTGTTGTTCCCGTCAAGCCCGGCCTCGATCTTTACACCTCCATCGGTGCAATTGTCACCGGAAGGCTCATCACTTATGGATATCAGGGAGAGCAGGCCATCTGCACCGTCTGTACCATTACAAACAATCTGGGTATTATCCACCTCTGAAGGATCGAGTTTCCCGTTGCCGTTTTCGTCTATTCCCGTATCAATCGCAATACCCCCGTTTGGACACTCATCTCCAGGGGCAATCCCCGAGGTCTTTACTGCCACAGACCGGTCAGTGACGGATGTGTCTTTATCCTGACCCGGCCGCCCGCATCCAGCGAACATGAAGACCAACAATACAGCAATAACATATAAAAAACTCCTCTTCATTCCCAAACCCTCCTCTTCGTTTTTTTTGTGTGCTATCCGGGGTGTCGGGTTCTCTTCCTGCATGCACAAACTGAGTCCGGACGCATCCGGCCCCAATGAACAGTACATGCAAACCTTCACACCTCCTCCCAAAGGAAGATACATCAAATTCCGTACCAGACACGGAAAATCGCTAACACTCTATTTTTATAGGCTTTGTTCCTTTAAGTGTTCCTGTCCTCTCCGGTCTTTTTCGGAAAAATCGAAAGACAGTTACGATAAAATGAAATAACGATAGAGTGAAGGCAAGGAATGGTTGACTCATTTTTTATCGGCAATCCCGGGTCAAGAAACGTGACTGAGGATAAGAAGGGCCTTATTTTATGTTAATATATAGACCGGCTTGAACCGGATTGTCAGACCTGCCGGACCTTACTTGCTACATAAGAAGGGGGCTGTCACGAATAGAAGATGAGCAGTAGTTTTTTCCGGCAGATTCAACCGCAAACAGATATCCCGCAAGTATTGGAAACCCGGGGATTTATACAGTATCAGGGCAGAGCCAGGCATGGATATGGATAATCAGGAGAGGCATTAAGGCAATGAGATACATCACTCTGACCTCTGTACTCACACTCATTACCGCAACAGCGTGGTTTCTGACCGGCAAGGCCGGTGCCGGTGCAGAGCCTTCGTATATGTTAATAATAACCGGCCTTGTTGTGGGAATAATTATCATACTCGGAGGCTGTGAACTCTTTGCCAATGGCGTGGAATGTTTTGGCGACAGATTCAATATGTCTCATGCCACGGTGGGAAGCCTCCTTGCCGCAGTGGGAACCGCCCTTCCTGAAACCATAGTGCCTGTCCTTGCACTGATTTTTGGAAGAGGAGGCCATGGAGAGGGGATTGCAGTAGGTGCCATTCTCGGAGCACCTTTCATGCTCAGCACCCTTGCAATGTTCCTGCTTGGTGTAACGGTGATAATTCTATGGATAAGCAAGAAACGCCCCAGGCCAAACATGAAGGTCAACGTAAAGGCCCTTAAGTTTGAACTGAAGTATTTTATCTCCGTTATGTTGGTAGTCCTCCTTGTGTCACTCGTAAAGAACAAGTCTCTTAATCACGCCACGGCTGCAGTCCTGCTGCTCGTCTATGCGGTCTTTTTCTATTACTCCCTGAAACACAAGGCCGAGGAAGGAGAACAATACACCGACAACTTCCACCTCGGAATCTTTCTCGGCTGTCCAAGGACACTCCGGTGGGTCCTGATACAGATAGCCGTGGGCCTGTTCTTTATAATCATAGGGGCCTACCTCTTTGTGGACTATCTGACCGTAGCCTCCGTTAAATCGGGTATCTCTCCACTGGTCTTGTCTCTGTTAATAACGCCGATAGCAACAGAGCTGCCTGAAAAATTCAATTCCATCAGCTGGACCCTGAAGAACAAGGACACCATAGGCATTGCCAACATAACGGGAGCAATGGTCTTTCAGTCAACAATACCCATTTCAATTGGACTACTCTTCACAAACTGGTCTCTCGGAAGCACGGAGATGCTGAATATCATCTTTGCCGTCATGATGGCCGGAATAATCCTGGGTTTTGTCTCAATCAAAAAGGAACTGTCCGGCTGGATACTACTTACGGGGGGACTATTTTATCTATTGTATATCGCTAGGATTTTTATTTATTAGCAGGCTGCTGAAAGAGACACAAAACAGAATGCGGAGAGATCAGAACTGTCTTAAAAACCTGAGATCATTTTCATAGAAGAGCCGTATATCATCTATTCCGTACTTCAGCATGGTTAACCTCTCAACACCCATACCGAATGCAAAACCTGTATACTTTTCCGTATCGTAGCCCACGCCTTCAAAGACTTTCGGATGAACCATTCCTGCTCCAAGCACCTCAATCCAGCCCGTCCCCTTACAAACCCTGCATCCAGCTCCCTTGCAGAGAATACACCCAATATCAATCTCTGCAGATGGCTCGGTAAAGGGAAAATAACTCGGCCTGAACCTCACAGGGGTATCAACACTGAAAAGGCTGTGAACAAAGAGTTTAAGAACACTTTTTACATGGGAGAAGGTAATATCCTCTCCAACCATCAGCCCCTCAACCTGATGAAACATCGGGGTATGAGAGACATCTGAATCACATCTGTATACCTTACCGGGAGCAATGAACCTCAACGGGGGTTTTTGTTTCTCCATAACTCTTATCTGAACCGGCGAGGTGTGAGTTCTCAGTACCACGTCGGTTTCCGCTTCCCTTTTATCCCCTCCAGCTCCAGGGGGGGATGAACTCCGCCTTTCGCCGTCCGTCTCCACATAGAATGTGTCCTGCATGTCCCTGGCTGGGTGGTCCCTGGGAATGTTGAGGGCCTCAAAATTATAGTAATCCAGCTCCACCTCAGGCCCCTCTTCCACGGTAAAACCCATGAAAAGAAAGATATCAACGATCTCGTCAAGAACCCTGTTTATGGGATGCCTGCTTCCAACAGGGATATATTTACCGGGAATGGTTATATCAATAGACTCGGTTGCAACCTTTTCTCTTGACTCAAGGGATGATAAATCTCCTTCCAGCCTCTTTATCTCCGCCTCTACATATCTCTTCAGGATATTTATCTCCTTACCCGCAGCGGGCCTTTCAGCAGGCGGCAACGCAGAAAGGGCCTTTAACCTCCGGGTTAAAAGCCCTTTTTTACCAAGATATTTTATCCTTAAATCATTAACTTGTTTCAGGGAAGAAATCCCTTTACACTCCCTGACAAACTCTTCCCTGAGCTTATTAATGTCCTCCATCTTTGTTGTTTACGCTGCCAATGCCTGCCTTGCCTTATCGGCAAGTGCACCAAATGCACTGGGATCATGATAGGCAATATCGGCCAGGACCTTACGGTCAAGCCCTATTCCAGCCTTTTTAAGGCCATTGATAAACTGACCGTATGTCAGGCCTGTCCCTCTGGCAGCAGCATTTATCCTGATAATCCAGAGACTCCTGAATTCACGCTTCTTAACCCTCCTGTCCCTGTAAGCGTAACTGAGGGCATGCTCCACAGCCTGCTTTGCTACTTTATAACACCTGCTTCTTGCCCCATAATAGCCCTTGGCCCTATCAAGAACCTTTTTTCTCCTTCTCCTTGTCTTATAACCACCTTTTGCCCTTGGCATATCTCTAAACCTCCGATTATTTGATTTTTATA
>CAZXDE010000107.1:0-5283 GCA_964639515.1 uncultured Thermodesulfovibrio sp. | reverse complement strand
TCCATAAGTCGTATATATCGACAGCAGCCTCTATTTGCTGTATTCTCATAAAAAACTTCTCAATAACCCCGGGAGGAAGCGGATACTTTCCGGTCTTTCCTTTTTGATAAAGATGAACAAGGTGTTTGTTCCTGAATTCAATCTGCAAGATGTAATCCTCATCTTATAAATAGTTTAACTAAGCTTCAAGAAAATGTCAAGTTAGATTTAACCTTAAAGGTTAAAAATCAATATTACATTTAATGCTGTCAGTGCCCGAACCTGTGATGCTTCCTTACATCCTTGCGGATCTTCCAGGTGCAGGACATGCTGGCCGGAAAGGTGACGAGGTCGCCCTTGCCCATCTCAACGGGCTCTCCGCCCTCCGGGGTGACCACCACGTCCCCTTCGAGGAAGTAGCAGGTCTCCTCCTCGTCATAGGTCCATGGAAACTCGGAGGCCTCTTTTGTCCAGACAGGCCAACTGAATACCCCTGATGCCTTGAGTTTTTCCTCTGAAGGATTATGTTCGATCCTGATCTCTTTCATGATTGCCATCCCGATAAAGTTCCTTACATATTAATCTCTTATGGCAATAATTTCAATACAGGAGCAGGATACAGGGATAGCCACAGAGTTCCGAGGGTTTAAAGAAGAGGAGTAAAGACTGCATCCGGCCGCAGATTAGCGCAGATTTTCCGCAGATGGGGAAAGAAGATATAAAGGGGCAGTAAGGTGGATTTAGAGATGGACGAGGATTAATATGTCCTGTGTGATTTAACTCTGTTTAACGTAATTCGTGACCAACCCGGGTTTCTATACAATAGAAACCTCAAGAGGTATGGACTTAACCTCTTCTGGTCCGTCCTTTTTGAGATAGTTTATCATCTCAAAGCCGACGATCTTTCCATTCAGATTTCTTATGAGGCAATTAGTAAAACCCTGTGCTTGACAACTGAGAGGCCATCGGATATAATGATGTCATTAAATCCGATCATAATAAATGATGGGTTTTTGTTAACTGGCCAATGGTTGGCTGAACGCTGTCGATTAATTTGTGCGTATAGTTGTTTGATGGCGTAATCTCTTTTAACGCACATTTTTGAGGGAAGGATATCATGAATATTTATGTTGGGAATCTGCCTTACAATGTAACCGAGGATGAGTTGAAAGAGCTTTTTTCAGAGTTTGGAGAAGTAACTACCGTTAACATTATAACGGATAAGTTTTCAGGGCAGTCAAAAGGGTTCGGATTTGTAGAAATGACTAACGATTCGGAAGCAGATGAGGCAATTAAAGCCCTGGACGGAAGCGAACTAAAGGGACGTAATATAAAGGTTAATCAGGCAAAACCACGAGGAGAGCGCCCGCAACATCGACCAAACTATTAATACCTGAAAACATGGCTCGGCAGGGACCCTCCGGAAAGCGTGTGCCTGCTGTCTGACCGGTTATATTTTCATGGAAGCAGGAAATAAGGTTTGTGCTGAAGCTGTGTAGACCTTTGATAGACTATTTTACTACCTGTAGTTAGTAAACTGCAGGTGTATCCCAAAGTCCTTTTCCTTAACCCTGGACATAATGGCCTGAAGGTCGTCTATCTTTTTCCCTTTAACCCGAACCTGTTCTTTCTGGATCTCCGAAGTCACCTTAAGCTTGGTGTTTTTTATAAACTTTACTATCTCCTTTGCCTTATCCTGAGGGATTCCCTGCTGAAGGGTTATTAACTGCTTGACTGTATCCCCTGCTGCCGGCTCCACTTTGCCATAGCTCAGGGCCTTGAGGGAAATCCCTCTCCTGACAAGCTTTGCCTGCAGAATATCGATAACGCTTTTAATCTTCTGTTCATCATCGGAAATAACCGTAACAACGCCCTTATCCTTGTTCAGCTCTATATTGCTTTTACTCCCTTTAAAATCAAACCTCTGACTTATTTCCTTCATTGCCTGATTCACGGCGTTGTCCACTTCCTGCAAATCCACTACGCATACAATGTCAAAAGAATGTGCTTCTGCCATTTACACCCTCCTTATTTGTCATAAGTAGTGTCTGTGTATAAACTGCGGTTATCTGTCATTCCCGCAAGTAAAGCGAGTCGGGAATCCTCTGTATGTACCGCTGTCCCTGCGTAATTTATTGAAATATAATACCTGAATTGAGTATTTTTTATCCCCTCCTGATGCGTGCCTGTGCATTGCACGCAAACAGGAGGGAGTAGATGGGGGTATGCCTGTTTTATTCCGGTTTGTATCTCATCCCGGGTTCAGGATCTATTCCCAGACTATCCATAACACGGTTGGTGTAGTTGAAATAACCAATGAGTTGTACTGCGTCAATGATGTCTTCGTCGGCAAATCCGGCTGCACGCAAGACTTCAACCTCCGTTCTGCTTATTTCTTTAGGGGTCAGCGTCAATTTGGCTGCAAAGTCAAGCAGTTTTTTGGTGGCTGGATCAAGGTTGGCCCGGCGGTAATCCTCCTGAATTCTCGATACCTCGGCATCGTCTCTGATCTCTTCACGGAGATCGGACTCATGGCTCTCCATTCAGTAATAGCAGCCATTGAGCTTTGAGACCACTGTAGCGATCAGTACCCGCTGCAGCTTGCTCAGACCTCCCGGGCTGTCCATCATGTGACGGTAAAGCTTCTTGCCGATTGCCATGGTCTCCGGGCGGAGGCTCTGGACTTTTACCAGGTTGACTACGCGCCCTGCTTTTGCACGGGTCTCTTCGTAGATCTCTGCCAATAAACCATCTGCATCTTCTTCTGCTATCGTACGGATCCAACTCATTGCGTTTTCCTCCTTAAAGAGTCAATCTCTCCAGCCAAAGGCCGGAGATTTCCGTTTAGAGATTTAGGGGTTTTGATATATAACAATATTCTTATATTATACTATAATAATACTTTACAGTAAATAAACCCCTTAAACCTTGAAAAAAAGAACTTGGTGATATAAAATACCAGGCATGATGAACCCAGGAATTAATGTATAATGTATTGAGTAAAACCCAAAACCAGCGTTGAAAGAAGAAAAGAGAAACACAAGACGTATGGAGCCGGGATATAATAAATCCGAAGGAGAGAAAAAAGAGATATGAAGATTTATGTTTCAGGTTCGATGGCGTATGACAGGATAATGGATTTCCCCGGTAAGTTTTCAGATCATATTTTACCGGATAAGATACATATCCTGAATGTCTGTTTTACTGTTAACGGGTTGGTGGAAAAATTCGGAGGCACTGCCGGCAATGTAGCATATTCGTTGAGTCTGCTTGACGAGAGTCCGGTTATACTTGCAACCATAGGGAAGGACCATGGAAGTTATTTCGATTGGCTGAAGAAGAACGGGATTTCCGTTGAGGGGATAAAGATAATAAATGATGAGTTTACTGCCGGTGCATATATAACAACCGACAAATCCGACAACCAGATAACGGGGTTCAATCCGGGTGCAATGAAATATCCCTCAGAGTATAAGTTCGATGGAGCCGCGGCAGAAGAGTCCATCGTACTGATAGCACCCGGAAACCTTCAGGACATGACCGGGTATGCAAAGGCTTGCAGGGACAGGGGCATTGATTATATCTGCGACCCCGGACAGTCGCTTACTGCCTGGAAAGGGGATGCCCTCAGGGAGTGGATTGATGGTTCAGCGATACTTATCTCCAATGATTACGAACTTGAGATGATTATGAAGCTGACCGGACTGGATAAAAAGGGTCTTTCAGGGTTTACAAATACCATAGTTACAACCCTCGGCGAAAAAGGCGCTCTTGTCAGTACTTCCGATGGGGACATCAATATACCTCCGGCAAAGGTTTCCGGAGTTGTAGACCCTACGGGTGCGGGTGATGCATGCAGGGCAGGACTGATAAAAGGGCTTGTTATGGGTAAGGATATAGAGACTGCAGTTAAAATGGGTTCTGTTTCGGCAGTGTATGCGATAGAGAAATACGGTACACAGGAGCATTGCTATACATACGAAGATTTTGTTAACCGATACACAAGCAACTTTGGACTGTTGTGAACTTCTACGGTATCAATAGCTGCAACCGGTTATCCGGCAGAGTCCTGCCACTCTTGCTTCTTGTGTATGCCTTTTTTCTATTCGTGCTGCCATCGAATGCCTTGGCCCTTACCCTTGAAGAGGGACTTAAAATAGTTACCGAGCAGGGCAGGGATATAAAGATATCCGAGGCGGAAGAGGATGTGGTAAGGGAAGGAGTGCAACTGGCAAGGTCTCCACTGCTGCCGCAGGTGGACCTCTATGCACATCAGACATGGCTCAGTTATCAGCCGGAGGCGGTTTTCGGGCCTTTTGAGTCTGTCCCTGTCTCGGAGAAAGACTTCCTCACGTACGGCTTCAAGGTAAATCAGTTGGTATATGACTTTGGCGGTACCTATTCGATGCTAAGGGTATCCAGGCTTGGATTAAAGGAAAAAAAGCTGGACACACTCAGGGTGAGAAACCTCGTTGCCCTTAATTTTACACTTGCCTATCTTGACCTCCTTGAGACGGAGAAGTTCCTGACAGTGGCCCAAAATGAGGTCAAACGGTTTGAGGCACATCTGAAAGACACCAGGGCAAGGTATGAGGAAGGACTTATTACAAAAAACGACTTCCTTGAGGCAGAGGTTATGCTCTCTGATGCGAGGCAGAGGCTCCTTACCACAAAGAATCTCCGGGCAATGAGGGCATCCCGGATAAACAGCCTGCTCGTGAGGCCCCTGAACGAAGAGGTCAATCCGGAGGAGATTAGCGTAAAACCCTATACAAAGATGGCCCTTGAGGCTGCATGGAAGTCTGCCGTACGTCTAAGACCTGAACTTAAAGGGATACAGACAAGGATCAGGGCAAAAAAAGAAGAGTTGAAGGCAACGAAGGCAAGGTTTTATCCGGATATATATGTCTCCGGTGGATACGAATACCAGGAGAACAGTTACATGGTACATGAGGGTAACTGGTCTTTTCTGGCGGGGGTAAAAGTAAACCTCTTTTCCGGCGGTGCAACCAGGGCAAGGATAAGGAAGGTCGGAGCGGAGCTCAGAAGTCTCACTCTGACGAAAGAAAAACTCCGTGACGGCATAATGCTTGATGTGAAGAAGGCGTATCTTCAACTCCGGAGTGCCGGGAAAAAGGTTGGGGTGACCAGTGAGGCGGTGGCGCAGGCAGAAGAGAACCTGAGGCTCCAGCGGATTCGTTATCATGAAGGGGTAGGAACGGCAACGGATGTCATAGACGCTGTAACACTGATGAGCAGGGCAGAGACAAATTACTGGAGTGCCGTTTATTCCCTGAAGAGGGC
>CAZXDE010000106.1:0-5307 GCA_964639515.1 uncultured Thermodesulfovibrio sp. | reverse complement strand
ATAAGGGGGCTCCTGACACCGTGCAGGTCTCTTGCCCTCAGTCCGGGCCGGTAATCCTTCAGGTCGTCAAGGTTGCTTCCCTCAACAACCCACTGATACCCCTCTTTGAGGGCAATGGTTTTCAGTTCGCCAAAGAGTGTATCCTTGCAAAAAAAACACCTCTCCCGGTTATTCTCCCTGAACTCCCGCCTCTGCATCTCGGAGGTCTGAATAATGCGGTGCGGCAGGCCTATTTCCGAGGCCATAGAGATGGCCTCATTCAGGTCAGCAGAAGGTGTGGTTGGAGACTTCCCGGTAACTGCAAGGGCCTTTATATTGCTGTCTTTTGCGGCCTTTATGAGGAGGGTGCTGTCAACACCACCTGAGCAGGCGACAACTGCACTGTCAAGACTTTTCAGTATGCTTAGCAGTCTTTTATATCTCTGCATCAAATTAAGAGTTGCCTAATGCTTCAGCTATTTTTCAGACAGGATTATCAGGATAATCAGGATACTTTTAAAATCCCGTCTATCACTACTCCCAAATCCTTATCGTGAATCTATCGTGAAGCTACAGAGTCTTTTTTTTCAGCCTCAAGATTACTTCGAGATTGCTCAAGATTTTTAAAACTAAAATATCCTCTTCTGTTTCTTCTCTTGACGTTATCGTGAAGGCATCGTGAAGCTTAAAAACTTTCTCTTTTGCCTCACGATTACTTCAAGATTACTCACGATTTAAAAAAACTAAACTATCTTCTTTCTGTTTCTTATCCTCTAACTCCTCAACTCCTGAACTCCCTAACTTTCTTATTCCCTACACAACTGTAATATTATAATTCTCCTGGTGTATACGTAAATCAACCTTGACGATTATCTCCACTTCCCGCTTCTTCTCTATCTCTTCCACCGCATATCTCTCTTCATCCGAGAGGAGTTCCGCAACATCGGGATGAGTTGTGATAATCAGTTTTGCCCCCCTCTGAATGCTCATGCGGTTTATCTTCCGGAATATTTCAAAACAGATCGTCCTTGGTGAAAGCACAAACCCCTTGCCCTCACAGTAGGGACAGGCATCACAGAGGGTCCTGCCAAGGCTTTCCCTCACACGTTTTCGGGTCATCTGTATAAGGCCGAGTTCGGAGATATTAAAGATGGTATTCCTGGCCTTGTCCTTCTTCATTGCATCCTTAAAGGCATTAAAAACCTTCTCACGGTTTACAAGGTCTTCCATATCAATGAAATCAATGATTATAATCCCGCCGAGATTTCTGAGCCTTATCTGGTAAGCTATCTCCTTGACGGCCTCCAGGTTCGTCTTCAGGATGGTGTCCTCAAGGTTTTCCTTGCCAACGTACTTGCCGGTATTTACATCAATAACGGTCATTGCCTCTGTCTGATCTATTACAATGTAGCCACCTGATTTAAGCCAGACCCTGCGGCCGAGGGCCCGCGATATGTCAAGCTCTACACCCTTGGCATCAAAGAGGGGCTCGTGTCCGTCGTAAAACTCGATCTTGTCTGAAAACTTCTGAAAATAGGTATTTACAAACTCCTTCATCCTGTCGTACTCTTCCCTGGAATCAATAATCACACGCTCCACGTCATGACTCATAAGGTCGCGTACGCTCCTGAAGACAAGGTCCAGATCACTGTACAGAAGGATCGGAGCCGATACCTTCTCTTTTTTGTGCTGAATGTTTTCCCACAGCAGCAGCAGGAACTCAAGGTCCTTTAAGAGCTCCTCCCTTGTGGCCCCTTCAGAGGCAGTCCTGACTATAAGTCCGTAGCCCTTCGGCCTTATTTCCTCAACAATATTTTTGAGCCTTGTGCGCTCCTCCTCATCCAGTATCCTTCTTGATATGCCAATGTGTTCAACCTCGGGCATGAGCACAAGATATCGACCGGGTATTGTTACATAAGATGTAACGCGTGCGCCTTTTGAGCCTATGGGGTCCTTTGCCACCTGCACCAGGAGCTCCTGCCCCTCCTGCACAAGCTCCTCAATAGGCACATCCTGCCGGCCTTTTTTGAACTCTATCTGAACAGTGGCTTCTTCATCCTCAAGAAAGGGGGAGTACGCATCAATGTCCGCCTTGACGTCGGCAACATAGAGGAAGGCCGCCTTGTCCAGCCCGATATCAACAAAGGCGGACTGCATGCCCGGAAGGACCTTGACTACCCTGCTCTTGTAGATATTGCCTACAAGTGAGGCGTCCTGCTTTCTTTCAATATAGAGCTCAACAAGCTGTCCGGCCTCGAGAAGCCCGACCCTTACTTCATCAAAGGTAATATTTATAAGAATTTCACTTGACATCATCAATTAATCGGACATTTGCCACAGATTATCGGTCATTTGTTAATTTTCAGCAACCAACGGCCAACGGTTGCCTGAGCAGCTCCATAGGGCTCACCCATCCGTCCTTAAAGCCGTAAAGGCCTTTCCTGACAATCTCCACATCCTCCATGGGCACTCCAAACAGGTCGTCAATAATAGCGGAGAGTTTAACTTTTCGGTCAGGAAGGTCTTTAAGCCTCAGTCTGACAGTCCTGTCGTCAATTATATCAAAATTCCGGATAAAATCACTAAATTTTTCATTATTTATTCTTTCCTGCCGTAACAGTCCGACCGGTCTGTCTTCAGGAAAGCGTATTTCGTACTCATATACCGTTATAAAACTGCTCAGAGACGGCACCTTTTTGTGGATAAATTCCATCGCCTTAATCTCAACTCCGCCGGGCAGCACATTGTTTATCCTGTAAACATATTCACTTACATCAAATGGGGGATAAACCTCCATATCAAGATACTCTGCCTCTCCCTCCACACCAACATTCAGCGGGGGGCCAAATGAGACCTTTGGTGAAGGGCTGAAACCTGCTGAATACACAAGCGGCACCCCGGCCCTCCTGAGCCCCCGAAGGATTGCATTCACAAGCTCGCGGTGTGAAAGATGCCTCAAAATACCCTTCTTTATATACTCCACCCTCACCTTTACGGGCTTGAACCTGCTGCCCTGCTCCTGAGAAAAAGGACGGTACCTCACAGTTGACGGAGAAAGGAACTCGCCACTCCTGCACCCGATGCCACAGGCATGACACCTGTCCCTGTTACAGTCAGTAGTCCATTCAGCCTCATGGGCCTTTTTGTGTTCACTGAGGAGATATTCCTTTTCGACCCCGGTATCAACACAATCCCACGGCAGGGCTTCGTCCGTCTGATATGTCTTTCCTGAAAAATCCCGGAGATCAACACCCGCCTTGTCCATTGCCCTCTCCCATAAGGAAAAATCAAAGAACTCGGACCATCCGTCAAGAAAAGCGCCAAGTGAGTGTGCCTCTCCAAGCACTGCGGCACACCCGCTTCCACCCCTTGAGAAGGCGGCCTCAAGAAGACTCATCCTGATGTCGTGCACCTTAAAATTAATACCCTTTTTCCTGAGCCTGCCCCTCAAAAAATTTATCTTCTCCCTGAGCCTGTCGGGAGAGTCCTGTCCGGTCCACTGAAAGGGCGTGTGGGGTTTTGGAACAAAAGGAGAGATACTCACTGTAATGTTTACAAACCTGCCCGTATATTTCCTGGAAATCTTCAGTGCATGTTTAACCATTCCGGGAATCGCCTCAATATCCTCATCCCTCTCGGTGGGCAGCCCTATCATGAAGTAGAGCTTGAGATTAAGCCACCCCTCGCTAAAGAGGGTGTGAAGTGCACGCTCATAATCCTCCCCGCTGAGGTCCTTGTTAATCACGCGCCGGAGCCTCTCGGTTGCAGCCTCCGGCGCAATTGTAAACCCTGTTTTTTTAACGCTCTTTATCTCTCTGAGCACACTCCTGTCAACCGCAGCAACCCTGAGGGAGGGGAGAGAGAGCGAGACCTTTTTATCTCCAAATATCCTGTTGAACGACTTCATAAGCGGCAGTAACTGCGTATAATCACCAGCGCTCAGAGAGGTAAACGAGACCTCGTCATACCCTGTTGAGGCAATGGATCTTTCGGCAATACTCAAAACCCTTTCAGGAGACCTCTCCCTGAGGGGTCTGTATATAATTCCTGCCTGGCAGAACCTGCAACCCCTGGTGCATCCCCTTGAGAGTTCTATATTTATACGGTCATGGACAATCTGGGTATACGGAACAATTGGTGAGAGCGGAAACGGTGCATCATCAAGGTCCTTTATAAACCGCCTACTTACCGGAGACGTACTGTAGCCCGGAACATAAAACCCGTCAACCCCGGAGAGCGCCTTCAGCACTTCCTCACGTCTGGCGCCGTTTGCCAACCGCTCCCTGACTATACTTAGAAGCTCCACCACTGCTTCCTCACCATCACCAATAAGGAAGGCATCCACATAAGGGGCCATGGGAGCAGGATTAACTGTGCATGGCCCGCCTGCCAGGACAAGAGGGTCACCCTCGCTCCTCTCCCCGGCTTGAATGGGGATACCCCCAAGTGAAAGCATCTCAAGTACCGTTGAATAGGAGAGCTCGTACTGGAGTGAAAAACCCACAACGTGAAAATCCTTCAATGCGGTCCCGGTCTCAAGGGATGAAAGCGTTGCCCCCCTGTCTTTGAGATATTCCCTCATGTCTGTCCAGGGTGCAAAAACCCTCTCTGCCGAGGCCCAGGGCAGGGCGTTGACAATATCATAGATTATCCTGAGCCCAAGGTGAGACATCCCTATATCATAGATATCAGGGAATGCAAAGGCGAACCTCACCTCAGCCCCCGGTTTCTTGACAACATTTATCTCTCTGTCAATATACCTGCCTGGTTTTCTGAACTTTGATAAATTTACTCTCATCTTGATTGGTTGTGTTTCAGGGATTCGGGAATTTACGAATTTTCAGTGCCTTTACAATATCACTTGAGGGCACTATTTGGCAAGGCAGAGCGGAAAAAGTTACAATAAAATCCTATGCATACAGATAAAGCCCCAATGAGAATCCTGACCATTCTAACCTTCTTTCTGCTGCTTTATGCCTGTGCACCGAAAGAGGCAATACAGCCGGAAAGACCCCTTCCAATCCCTGAAAAGATTACCACTGAAGTGCTCGTTGAGCGTGTTGATTTCTCCTACATAAAGACTCTCAGGGCCGCCCTGCGGGTCAGGATTCAACAGAGGGGCAACGCAAAAGGGACGTTCTCCGGAGCCCTGTTCTACAGCCACCCCGACCGCCTGGATGCAAGATTCTACGGCCCCTTCAGACTGACCGTAATGGAGATACTCTTCAACAGGGGCCTGCTGCAGGTCTTTATCCCCTCAAGGGATATACTTTACAGCGGAACCGTTGCCTTCAAGCGGCTCCTGCCCGACCATGACACGCTTGAAGG
>CAZXDE010000105.1:0-5331 GCA_964639515.1 uncultured Thermodesulfovibrio sp. | reverse complement strand
TCCTGATGCCATCCCTGTATATTGTAGCAGCCATCCTGATCTGGAGCTCCCTTGGTCTTATTGTGAGGTTGGCAGGAGTGGAAGTCCATATCCTCATCTTCTACTCTACCTGTTTTTCCCTTGTTTTTCAGAGTGTTATGTTTACAGGAAAGCATTACAGAAAGGCATTTCCTCCTTTAAGTAAGCTGCCCTACATATTTCTGCTGAGCGTATGCCTCCTGCTGAACACCTTTACATTCCTGTTTGCCTACTCAAAAACTTCGATAGCAAACGCTGTATTAACCCATTACATTGCCCCTGTAATCGTCGCATTTCTTGCAGTCCTGTTTCTTGGTGAACGGATAACCCGGAGGGTTATCCTATCCATAATCCTTGCCTCAACAGGCCTCTGGATAATGCTTGGCGGTACTGCCATAATGGAGTGTTTCAGGAATGTCTTTTCACACGGCCTCCACCTCACCCCCGACCTTACAGGAATAATTTCAGGGCTTGTATCAGGAGTTGCCTATGCCGTACTCATCATACTCGTCAGGGTCTTTAGCCGGAAGTTCAACCCCTATGTCCTCGTATTTATTCAGAATTTTTTCATGGCCCTGATATTGCTGCCCTTTGTAAGCTCTTTCCCGGCAGACAGGATGTGGATATTTGCACTTATGGGCGCATTGCATTCAACCGTAGCCCCGTTTCTCTATTACAAGGGATTGAGCTCGGTACAGGCAACCAGGGCAGCAGTGCTTGGTTATCTCGAACCGGTTGGTGCTATAATATTCAGTATAATTTTTCTATCTGAATTCCCCCCCCTCAATGCTTACATAGGCGGGGGGCTTATACTTCTGTCAGGATATTTAACAGTCAAGGAGGGTTAACAACTTGAGACCTGATTTCGGAAGACCTGCAATTGCAGGTGCTGCCTCAGACAGCGATTTAAAACATATTTCAGAAGATATTCTGAAGGCATTGGACCTTATTGAACTCAGAGTTGACCACTTCTCCAGCCTCACAGATGGACACATCAAGGATGTTTTTAAAGAGTCCCGGGCCCTGGGAAAACCCCTGATAGCAACGGTCAGGGCTACAGAAGAAGGCGGACGGAGAGATATGCCCGACAGCGAAAGGATAAGGCTTTTTAATCTGATAAAGAGTTCTGCAGACTTTATCGACATTGAGGCAAGGGCAGAGATATTTGATAAAGTAAGAGATATTGCAAGGGATGCCGGGATTACCCTGATTGCATCATACCATAATTTTAAGGAGACCCCCCCTTATGACGAACTCTCGGGATTAATTACGGAATATAGGAAAAGGGGTGCAGATATTGTAAAAATCGCTACAACAGCAAACAGTAAGGACGACCTGAGGACAATGACCCGTCTTACGCTTGATCACCATCAGGAGGGTATCGTCACTATCTGCATGGGGGTGAAGGGCTTGATATCAAGGCTGTTTTTCCCCTCCGTGGGCTCACTCTTCACCTTTGCCTCCATCGGTGATTCAAAGGCCCCCGGCCAGATACCGGTGATTGAGCTGAGAAAGTATATGGAGGCGCTTATCGAAGATAGCATTTATTCCGGAAAGGTGGTATAATTTATTAATAGATGGAGAGAGAAAACATTTCAGATACGGAGGTCCCGGGATGAGTATTACCATTGTGGGTGGTGGTATCTCGGGACTGTCATTAGCTTATTTTCTTTTGGAAAAAGACCCGGGTCTGGAAATAAGGGTACTTGAGGCTGAGAACAGACCAGGCGGCAAGATCTGCTCCGACAGTACCGACGGTTTTCTCTGTGAACGTGGCGTAAACGGCTTTCTTGACAACAAACCCCTTACTCTTGAGCTTGCAGGAAAACTCTTACTCAACCCCCTGAGAAGTAATGATGCTGCCAAAAAAAGGTTTATATATTCAAGGGGCAGGCTTTATCCGCTTCCGGAATCACCTCAGGCATTTTTATTCTCAGGCCTGCTGAGTCCATGCGGAAGAGGAAGGATTTTCTACGAGGTACTGAGCCCGAAAGGAAAGGAAGAAGACGAAACCCTCGCCTCCTTTGCCAAAAGGCGTCTCGGTAAAGAGGCTTATAAAAAACTGATAGACCCCATGGCATCAGGCATATATGCAGGTGACCCTGAAAGAATGAGCCTCAAGAGCTGTTTTCCAAGAATACACGAACTCGAAAGAAAATATGGAAGTCTTATAAAAGCACTCCTTAAGCTGCAGAAGGAGGCGAAAAAGAGTGGCAAAAGCGTTGGGCCGGGACCCGGTGGAAGACTTACATCCTTTTATGACGGAATGGAGACCATTGTCAGGTCTCTCAGGGAATTTCTGGGGCAGAGACTCCTTGTATCCAAAGGGGTTAAAGCTGTTGATAAAAGAGAAGACCGATATACCCTTTATCTCGAAGACGGCAGTGTGATGGAATCCGATATGGTCGTCCTTGCCTGTCCGGCATATGCGGCTTCAGAGATATTAAGAGACTTCGACCCTGTCCTGGCGGCTCACCTGTCTGAAATCCCCTACCCCGCCGTCTCTGTTGCTTGTCTGGGGTTCAGGCAGGAAGACATACGGCATAACCTCAACGGGTTCGGCTTTCTTGTACCTGCATCTGAAAAAAGGAAGATTCTCGGCACACTCTGGGACTCAAGCATATTTCCCAACAGGGCACCTGAGGGTTACGTCCTACTGAGAAGCATGATCGGTGGTGCAAGGGCCCCTGAACTCGCCATGGAGGATGAAGAGAGAGTAACGGGTATTGTGCTTGATGAATTAAGGGATATTATGGGCATTGATGTCTCACCGGATTTCGTAAGGGTCTACAGACATGAAAAGGCCATACCCCAATACAATGTCGGACATGCAGCACGTCTACAAGAGATAGACACTGCTGTCTCCGGATACCGGGGCCTCTTCCTGACCGGAAACGCATACAGGGGCATTGGGGTTAATGACTGCATAGAGAATTCCTATAAACTTGCCGGGGAATTATACTCAAAAACTTGACACCCATCCCGTGTGGATGGAGAAGGAGGAGCTTATGAACGACCAGGAAGTCCTTGAGATTCTGAGGAAGGAAAGTAACGAATTCCGTCATCTCGAAGAAGAACACAGGACACTGGATGCAAAGCTTTCAGAACTGGAAAACAAGAGTTTTCCGACACCTGCAGATGAATTGGAGATCAAGGCTGTCAAGAAACAGAAACTCATCAGAAAAGACAGAATGGCTGAAATGATAAGGGATTTCAAAAAACCTGCAACAATCAATTGAGGAGGTTAAAGATATTGAGAAGCAAGACTATCAAGGAGGGGATCGAACGCGTTCCTCATAGAGCACTTCTCTATGCTACAGGTATTCCCAGGAGTGAAATAAACAAACCCTTCATTGGTGTGGTCACCAGCTTTACAGATATTATTCCGGGTCACATCGGGATGAGAGACCTTGAGAGATTTATTGAAAAGGGGGTTCACACAGGTGGTGGTTACCCTTTCTTTTTCGGCGTACCCGGAATATGTGACGGCATCGCAATGGGACACAGCGGTATGCACTACTCCCTGCCCTCGAGAGAACTCATAGCCGACATGGTGGAGAGCGTCACAGAGGCACACAAATTCGACGGTCTTGTGCTCCTCACAAATTGCGACAAGATCACCCCGGGAATGCTGATGGCTGCAGGCAGGATTAATATCCCTGCCGTCGTCGTAACGGCAGGCCCGATGCATTCAGGCCATCTCAGGGGAAAAAGGCTCTCCCTCGTCAACGATACCTTTGAGGCCATAGGAAAATACAAAAAAGGACTCATTAAAGACAACGAGCTGCAGGCACTTGAGATGTGCGCCTGCCCAGGTGCAGGCTCTTGCCAGGGAATGTATACGGCAAATACCATGGCATGCGTCACAGAGGCCCTTGGCATGAGTATTCCCTATTGTGCAACCGCCCTTGCCTCTGATGCTGAAAAGAGACGGATAGCCTTTGAAAGCGGCCAAAGGGTCGTTGAACTCATAAAGAAGAATATTACTCCCCGGAAGATAATGACCCTTAAGGCATTTGAAAATGCCATAAGGGTGGATATGGCCCTCGGAGGTTCAACCAATACAGTGCTACATATTCCTGCCATTGCCCATGATGCAGGCATAAAGCTTCCACTCGAACTCTTTGATAAACTGAGCAAGACCACGCCCCATATAGCCGACATGCTTCCCGGTGGCAGGCACTATCTTGAGGACCTCCATTACGCCGGCGGCATACCTGCCGTACTCCGGACACTGGAAGATCTCTTGCACAACACAGCAACAGTGAGTGGAATGAAGACCGGGAAGATCGCTGACATGGCCGTGATATCCGACACCGAGGTTATAAGGCCTGTTAAAAAGGCCCATCACAAGGAAGGCGGAATTGCAATACTGAGGGGCAACCTTGCACCTGATGGGGCTGTGGTGAAACAGTCTGCTGTAAGCAAAAAGATGATGCGTTTTGAAGGTACGGCCATAGTATTCGACTCTGAAGAGGACGGTATGAAGGCAATCCTGAATGGAAAGATTGCGCCGGGGGATATTGTCGTAATTAGATACGAAGGACCCAAAGGGGGTCCCGGCATGAGGGAGATGCTGTCACCAACTGCTACAATTGCAGGGCTGGGACTAAGTGAATCCGTTGCTCTTATTACTGACGGGAGGTTCTCAGGCGGTACCAGGGGCCCCTGTATCGGACATATCTCGCCGGAGGCCATGGAGGGAGGTCCGATAGCAATACTGCGCACCGGCGACAGGATAAGGATAGAAATACCTGAAAGGAAGATAGATGTGCTCCTGTCTGATGAGGAGATAGAGAAGAGACTCAGCAGGTGGAAAAAACCTGAACCAAAGATAAAAAAAGGATATCTGTCAAGGTATGCACGCCTTGTGAGTTCTGCTGCCACCGGTGCAATAATGGAATAACGGCAAACATTGACCCAACTTGTCACAGAGCATACAGGGATGACGGAGAGAAAAACGGAATATGGGGGATCAGTCGTGAAAATCGTTATAGGGGCAGACCATGGAGGTTATCATCTAAAAAAAACCCTTTTAGAGTTTATCCGCCAGTCAGGATATGAGGTCTTTGATATCGGGACTTACAGTAATGAACCTTCCGACTATCCTGACTATGCCCGTCTCGTGGCTGAAAAGATTCAGTCCAGAGAGGCATGGAGGGGCATACTAATCTGTGGAAGTGGTGTCGGGGCCTCGGTGGCTGCAAATAAGTTCAGGGATATAAGGGCTGCCGTATGTCATGATACCTACTCCGCCCGCCAGGGAGTGGAAGATGATGCCATGAATATACTCTGCCTTGGGGCAAGAGTAAT